>NZ_JBANBK010000066.1:0-47799 GCF_053572325.1 Bradyrhizobium sp. UFLA05-112
CACCTCCCGCAGAACAAAAGCGGAAAGTGTAACCCATGTGTCCGGTACGTACCGTCACCTATGTCTCAGGCTGCTCAATCAAAGACTTAAGACGAAGCGCCAACCTTCCAAAAAAACCTCGTGTCTGCACCGTGCCTGCAAATGCATTGCCGGCCCTCGCTTCCAGGATCGCGGCGCCGTAGTTGTTCGCCATGATGAGCAGCGCTGTCCGTTCCTCCAGCATGGTGCTGCCGTCGGCCAGATGCCGGCAGATGCTCTCCATGCGCCCGAATTCGTCGATGATGTGCTGATGCCGCCCCATAGCGGCGGACTCCGGCGGCCCGATGCTCGTCAAGGCCTGTTGATGACCGATGCGAGGCCCGGCATTGGAGGCAAATCCGAACCGGGCCTCGCGGCCGCCAACCCCGCGGGGGAATCGACGACGACAGTAGATCGCATGGTGGGCTGACACCCGCCTGACGAGGCCCGCCAACGTGAACCGGCGGGCCTCAGGTTCACCGCCTCAGCCACCTTCGGCGAGATGCGCACCATGGGCGCCTCTGACTGCCGTTCAGGCACGGTGACCGGCGCTTAATTCTTGATGGTTGATCCAAATAAAGAAGACCGCCTCGCGGCGGTCTTCCGAACAAACCAGGTGGTCGAGCGATTGCAGCGACCTATGGTGCCTTGCGGCGGCGCCTAACCAGCCAGTAGACCCCATAGCCCACCGCTAGGATGGGCAATCCTGCGCCCGCAATCGGACCTGGCGCACCGCGAGCACCACCTTGGTCATTATTGTTTTGACCTTGGCTATTTTGGGCGTTGGCCACATTCGGGATACCGAGCGCCAGAGCACCGGCCAGTGCAAACAGCGCCGCAATCTGAGCAAATTTCGTCATTTTGAATTATCCAATTGAAGCACAAATAATAGCCAGATCGATTAATTAGTCAATTTAAATGGCGCTATTAAATGTGGTCAACTTGTCGCAGAGCACGTCCCGAGGCAGCGCTGATCTTCGTGCGGTGCTTCATCGCTTACATAGCAGGCACGCGGATTCGCTTCGCCAGCTCGGCAGCGGCGCGCGACCTCCGGCGCAATAGCGTCATATATCCGCTGCGCTCACCGAAGCGATGCCTCTTGCAGGCAGATCCAAGCACCACGGCGAACGTCCCTTCGCAAATCCGGAAACCCCAGTTCGCGCAAGCTCGTCGAGCTCGCCGCCGGGATCGAGCCCGTCCAGGAACCCGTTCGCGGGCGATCTTGCGCTGATCGTTGGGCCTCCCCTCACGTGAACGGTTGGTGAATGCCTCATTCAGTGGCCGTTGCACGTGGGCGGCGTATACCCACTCGTCGGTGGAACTCGCATGAGTGCCCTTCGTTAGGGATCACGCAAGAGGGAGAACGACAGTGTTACTTATTCGTGCTGCACTACTGGCGCTGGCTACTCTGGGACCAATTTCGGCTGCAAGCGCCCAGGACGCTTCAGTCCAACAAGTCCAGTTTCGGGGCCGTCCGGACGGTGCATGTCCGCCCGGCTACGACTTCAATTTTTCGAACGGCCACTGCTATCCGAACAATTACCACGCCCCCGGCGCCTACAATCGGCCGGCACCCGAGTCATACGGCTACGGTTATTACCGACATCACAGATATGGCGCCTATCCGGAATATGGGTACGCGCCGAGATACTATGACCGCTAGGGCTTGAACGACCCGAGTGCCGCCGCACCACGAACCTCGCTCCCGAAGACGGAGCCCGCTAGCTGCGCGCGACCCTATCGTCGGTGCATGCAGGCGTGCACGTAATCTTTAAAGCCGGAGTCTTTCTTGGCTTTGACGAGACCCATTGCATGTGCCTCGTCGCGGCACATTTCCTTTTTCTCGACAATGTCTGGATGTCTCCCCGCCTTGCACTGAAAGCGGAAAGGTCCTGGCGGATATTGCCTGCAGTTCTGCGCTTCGGCGGCGATGATTAGGCTGCCGAAAACTATCGAAGCGCCGATCAGTTTTCTGATCATGAGGCACCCGATCGAACCAGATTTTTTAACCTCCGCCGTAGGACGAAACGGCCCCAGCACAACCCTAAATGCCGGGGCCGTTGGAGGTTGCTTGGCGTATTCGGGACCAAGCCGTGCGAGCCTAGACCGGCCCTGGATTTTGTTATGTCCACTTTTGGACAGACGGCGGTGGCCGCATTGTATCCGCCGGGCCGCAGGGGATCGTTGCGGGTGAAGCCCGTTTTCATCCTGCCTCGGCGGGCCTTTCCTCAATCAATGGAACCCAAATCATTGTGATTTAATTCACATTGAATTTCGGCAAGCAGAGGCAGTTTATTGCGTCTAATTGACATTGAAGGACGGCAATAATGCCAAAAGATAACTGCCTAATCGTTTTTGCTGCAGGAAGACAATTGGATCTGCTGCGCGGGGAAGCTTCTCGCATCGCCAAAGAAAATAAAGTGGACTGGCACATAGATCGCGCCGACATCGGCACGCTCTTTTGCTTCGAGGACGCCAAGGCGAAAAAAGCCTTCGCACTCACCTGCGATAACTTCGGCATCTCTTGCCGGGACGGTTAGCCGAGAAAAGCCCCGCCGAAAACGTGGGACCGAAGCTCCGCGCCCTGTAAGGCCCACGTGAGTTTGTCGCCGTAAGATGAGCCGAGCGAACGCCGGTGGCGCATCAAACCAATCTGCAGCCTGCGGCTTCTGACCTGTGAGCCCTCGCTGAAAGAACAGAAACAAGGCCTGCCATCGTGAACCGGCGGGCCTTATTGACTCCCGAGACCGTCACACGACCGTGGCATAACCGTTGCATATTAAATCAACCGGGATTTCAGTCCCCAGTTGGAGATTAGATCGCTGCGGGACCCGTGGCATTTCGAGCCCGGCAGCCCGATTTTTTGTTGCTCCGTGGCGCACGCACGCGTGCTCAAGATTAAGAACAAAAGGGCGAGAACATGAGCGATAAGCTACCGTCTGCGCCGAGATTTATGGTGCGGCAGGCTTCTCAGGGTTGGATGGTCTACGATCGACAACGTAAAGGCCCGGCATTGGTCGGGACCAGTCTGGCCCTAGCGGTTAATCTGACGAAAGACCAAGCCGAGCGTGTCCAGCGGTCGCTAGCTGCCGACCTGGGCCACAAGACGTCAATAGTGTCAAATAGAACCGGTCGCCTCTTCGTTAGTCGTTAGCGCAACGTGGCCCCGCTCCGGTTTTGGTATCTCACCCCCGCTAATGCGTCGCCAAAGCTCCCCCCGGTCGGACACTTGCACTGAAGAAAGCCCGCCATTGGCGACGGGCTCAAGGCTGAGGGAGAGGAGAGTAAGACGCCGTGAAGGCGCACCCCGAACGTACGGCGATTCCCAATGATGTGCTGTGTCGCAATTCACACTGTGGACAAGAAAGCATCCCTAGCGCTGAAGAATGAGAAGGGCCGGCGGCTGCCCTTCGACGATCCAACGGAAGCGGACGGTCAAAAGCTCTGCGCGACGTTGGCGAGTAATTGGCGCGGCGCCATCACCAAACTTCCGAAGCTTCGTAGAAAGCTTCGATTGTAGTCGGCGATGAAGCCCTCGCGTGCTTTTGGCACGTTCCTCATTCCGAGGTATTTCCCACGATGACGATGCTGGAGCCAGGCTCCACTTCCATGCCGGAAATCCAGTACTTGGCGTCTTCCCGAAGATGATTTGGCAGGAGTGATCGTACCCAGCGGTACATCTCTTGCTGTTTTTTTCGCGCCCTGCGCTCAACCAGCCAAACCGAAGCCCGATTAATGAATGAGCAACGCTGTTGGCATAAAATGAAATCAACTCGCTGCTGGAGACTCGACAATGACCGAGTACGTCATCAGGGAAGTTGGCTCTCGTCAGTGGCTCGTGTTTGCCGATCGACGATGCATCGCTTTTTGTGCCGATGAAAACGAGGCAGTGAAAGCGATGAACGGACACAGTGCGCGCACTCGCCTTGCGCGTGATGAGATAACGGCTCGGCCGCTCCAGGAAGCTATCACTCCTCAGTCGGGATCGGTTCTCCACACCCGCGAGGCACAGTAGCCCGCTGCCGTCCCGAAGTGCTGGGAATTGATAATCTTGCGAGGGTGCGTGCGTCGGCGCTTTGACGGCGGCATGCGTTTTGTCCGCTGCGAGAGCCGTACACCGCCCGGTCACCGCCCGATCAAGATCACAATCGGCGAGAGGGGCGTGAAGGGCTATTGCGCGGACTACCGGTGCAGCTATAGCGTGCGGGTGATCGTGGTGCCGTTGATCATCCCGCAGATCCCTGCACCGCGTTGACAGTCCAACCGGTTGATGCCGGCCGGACTCTCTGCACCCTAACCTCATGTATCACGACAGGAAATATGATCATGCGCACGATGCTAGTCATATTCACCTTGCTCGCAACCGGAACCGCTGCAGTCGCGGGCTCCGCCTCCCCCGTTTCATACGATTATCCCTGGTGCGTCTATGGTGGGGAGCTCGGCTATTCCGGTGACTGCTCTTATGAGACGAGGGAGCAATGCTTGGCCTCCGCGTCCGGCCGGTCAAACGTGATATGTAAAGAGAACCGGCGCGTTCTATTCCAGCAGCAGGCCGTGCCGCAGCAGGGTGTGCCACAGCCTCGGGCGTACCGGAGACATTGAAAACGGATGCCTCCACTCCGTATCGTCGAAGCGTAGGCCCGTCAGGCTCGAACCGGCAGGCCAAGGTCTTTCACCGCCTCAGCTGGCGGGTGGGCGCCGTCAGCGGTTGATGATTGCGTTTACGGTGCGATCGCCGCCGGCGCTTCTTGCTCTCGGCCGCCAGCGGTCTTTCGGCGCGTCGGATGTGCCGCGTCGCCCCGGCCGGCATTCGCTTCAGACCCTCTCGGCGTTCTCATGGGGCAAGACTTGATGCTCGGCCCCGCAGCTCAACAGGTTATAGGAGACCCCGATGACCACTGCCCGATGCGGTTGCGGCGCCGTGACGCTCTCGCTTCCCGGACCATCCCAACTCATCGTCGCCTGTCACTGCATCGATTGCCAGCGGCGAACCGGCGCGCCGTTCGGTGTGGGTGCGTTCTATCCCGCCGAGTCCGTCACCGTTTCAGGGGAACCGAAGGAGTTCACGCGCGCTGCCGCAAGCGGCGGGAAGGTCCAGAGCTATTTCTGCCCGGACTGCGGCTCAACGGTCTATTGGAAATCCAGCAATCTTCCCGCGTTCATCGGCGTTGCCATCGGCACGATCGCGGACGCAGATTATCCGGCTCCGGCCAGATCGGTTTTCGAGCAGTCGAAACATGCCTGGGTTGAAATCGGGGGGGCTGGCGTTGAGCACTTCCAGCAAAGCAGCCTGCACAAGACCTCGGGTACGTCTGGCTGATATAGGCTGCATCCATCGACGAGGCTTCCGTCTATCGCGGGACGGAGTGGTCGTTGAGATAAGACTAACCGATCGCCAGCAGAGGTACGTTGCTGCGACGCACTCCCCGCTCCCCTCCTGCGCCATACCACGTTTTCCCGATGGCTGAACTCGAGCCACCATGTTACGTTGCGCGCACATCATTCCTCCTAGGTCTGATGTAGCGGGCTGTGGCCTTCGGACTGCCGCTCGCTGGATACTTTAGCCATTTGTGGCCCCGCCTCCGGACCATGGTTTAAAGTCCGTAGGGCGATGTTTTTTGATACGTTTCCCTCCGTTCTTCCCACAGACTCGGAGGCGGGTCCTTTTTGGCTTCGTCAGCCCTCAGCCGCAGGATCCGTCCGATCGGTCCGGATCCACGCCATCGCCAATTCCCACGCTACCGACAGCACGATCGGCCCTACGAAGAGGCCGACGATGCCATGGGCGAGCGTGCCGCCGATCACGCCGACGAAGATCACGATGGTCGGCGTATTGAGCCCGCGTCCCATCACCAGCGGCTTCAACATGGTGTCGATGAAGCCGACGAGGACGAGGAACACGGTCAGCAGCAGCGCCGTCGTGACGTCCTTTGCGGTCCAGATCCAGATGATCACGGGCAGGAGAACGAGGAAGGCGCCGATCTGCACGATCGACAGCAGCAGCACGATGAAGGCGAGAAGGCCGGCGCTTGGCACGCTCGCGAGCTTGAAGCCGACGCCTGCGAGCAACGCCTGAACGATCGCAACGCCGATCACCCCTTGCGACACGGCGCGGATGGTCGCGCCTGCGAGCTCCAGGAAATGCTCGCTCTGCTCGGGTACGATGCGAAACAAGAAGCCGCGCCCGGCTGCGACGAGCCGCGGACCATGGGGAAACAGGAAGCCGGCAACGAAGACCGAGACGAGAAACTGCAGCGTCCCGACGCTGGCATCGCCGGCGAGCGACAGCAGCGGTCCGGCCAGCGGCTGCAGATACGGCGCCACCTCGCGCAGCACGGCGCGGATGTTGTTGTAGGCCTGCTCCCAGAGCTCGTAGAGCTGCGGGCCGATGATTGGCCAGGATTTGATCTGCTCCGGCGCCGACTGGAGTGCGAGGTCGCCGGTGCCGAGCTGGCGCGCGAGCTCCCTCGCCCCCTCGACCGCACTCAACCCCAACCAGGTCGCCGGCCCGATGACGATGCCAAGCGTCATCAAGGTGAGGATCGCTGCGGCCGTCCTGGGACGGCCGCCAAGCAGCTTGGCGAGCCAGCTGAAGGCTGGATAGAACGCGACCGCCAGCACGGCGCTCCAGGTCAGGATCGGCACGAAAGGCCGGATAATGACGAACGTCCAGATGATCAGGAGCGCGAGCAGGCCGAGCCGGATCAGAAGCTGGACAATGTCCTCTCCCGTCAGGAACTGGCGGAGGGTCTTCACGGGCGCAGCTTTCCTTGCGACTATCTAAGCGATATCCCAGTGCCGGCGGCCGCCGCGATTTGCGCGCGGGGCAGGCCCTCGCCTTATTGCCAGCCGCGGGTCGGGCGTCAAGACGACCCGCCTGTGGGCGTTGCTTCGCTTAGGCGCAACTCGGCGGCCGGATTTGCCTAACCGCCGTTAACCGGATTTGCGCCGATCGATTTACGCGAGCGCAAGCGCGCGAAACCTACACTGGAGACCGTCACCTCAAACATGTTGCTGTGCCATGGCCAATACCGTCTGGACGATCGAAGAATTCTCCTGCCCGAGCTGCAGCATGAACTACACCGCGACGAGGGAAGAGCACGAGGCCAGGCACGCCGGCAGTTTCAAGTGCGGCGTCTGCAACGCGGTGGTCCACACCTGGTCCGGCAATCATCATTACTTCGGCTGGGCGGCCATCAAGGCGAAACCACCGGTGTTCGGCCGGCGGTGGGCAGGCGTGCGCTGATAGGCGCGGACACCGGTTGCACGAACCTCCCGATGTTCCCGGTCGAGCTCCGCCCGAATGTGCAAACCTTCACGCTCGGCGTGAATTGACGCTTCAACACCGGTCCCAGGTCAAGATATTGATCAGCGAAATTCGGCAACACCGGTCCGCCCGGCATACTCTCTGGTCTTCCCTGCGATGGATGCCTGCGAGGGGTGATGGGGAACCATGCGCGGTCGAGCGGCTTGTCAGGTTGCAATGAGCACCATGGCAAACCTACTCGCGCGCAAGCAGGAGCTGCTGGAACGGCTCAAGGGCGACCCCGGCCCGCATGAGCGCGATCAAATCGAACGCCTCATTGAGCAGGTCGATACCGCGCTCAATCTACTCGAGGACGGCGGCCAGGATTACGGCGACCACGACCGCAGCGACGGGCCCTGAAGGTCACCCTGCCGCGTTGCGGACCTGTTCCCACGGAACGAAATCCCCAGGCGGACCGTTGAGACGGTGGGCGGATCTCAGAAGCTTTGCAAGGGACCAGTGGATGTCGAATGATCCCGACCGACGCGAGCGCCACAGCGAATTCTCGATGGACGACTTCTTCCTGTTCGTCCTGTCGAGCAGCTTCTGCCTGCTGGTCGTCGCAGTCAGCCTCTTGATCCGGATGCCGCCCGGCTTGTGAGGGGTGCGCCAATTCCGAGCAGCGCCGTTTGCAGTCCGTTCACCCCTGAGCGGTTAGATCGGGTGCCTTTGCCCCTCCGCCGTAGGCCGCCATGCCGGATCTCAACGCCGTCCTTGCCAAGCTCAACGACCGTCTGCTCAGGCTCGAGGGCGAGCTGTTCGTGCTGCGCTCGCTGGCGCGGGCAACACTGACCGCTGGCGACGATCACGCGGCGCGCATGCGCAAGCTGGTCGAAGCTGCGAAGGTCGCGCTCGACGATGAGGCGCTGCGGCCACTGGACAAGCCGACAAGGAAATACGTCGAGGCTGCGAGCGCGATGGTCGAGGAGCTCCTGGTCGAGCCGACCAAGGCGCGGCCGCTGTTCACGGTCATCGATGGCGGCAAGGCCGACTAGGCCTCTGCGCCTTAGGCCACGGCGGGGTTAGACGTTTTCAGCCGGCTCAGGCCGGCCTCAATGATTGCAATCTCCTCGTCGACCTGACCGATGGGCAGGCTGAAATCATAGCCGGAGCGGCTCTTGAGATCGATTGCCAGCCGCTGGCGGTGCATCATCAGTGCGTCGAGGCCACGGCGATTCTTCAGCCTGACATAGGTGTCGACGATCTGCTCAATCGCGCTCGGCATCCGGTGATTCCAGGAAGAAATAGGCCGCACCGGATATGCACACCAGCGGGCCAACGTTTGTGTCCCGCTTCGCAATACAAATCCGCAACAGATTCGTCGATACGCCAGGCCGGTAGAGAACCCGTTACTACCTTGCTCATCCGGCGCGCGTTTGCGCGATGCGCGGACATGAAAAGGCCGCTGGCAATATCACCAGCGGCCAGCCGGGTTCGAAAACGGATTCGGGATGAAATGTCTGCCAGCCCCGGGCAAGGCCATCCTAAGAGCAGGCTGCCGGCTCGTTCTGCCCGAAACCGTACACAGGAACCTGGAATCCCCGGATCATTCCACCTCGACGCAGAAATAGGTCCGCGGCAGCTTGCGATAGGCGGAATACCGATAATAGGGCCGGTACGCGTAGCCATGCCGGAGTGCCGGCGGCTCCTCGCCGTAATAGGCGCCGTGATAGAAATTGTAGACCGGCCCGAGATTGCAGCGATATTCGTCCCACGCCGGTCCGACGCGCGGCGCCACGCCGATCTCCGGTGGAATTGCCGGCCAAAGCTCGCCCGCACGTACAGGTGGCGCGAGCGCGGCAGCGCCAACGATGGTGACGATGATGCATGCATTTCGCATTCGGCAGCTCCGAGAAGGCCGACGGCCTTGCGCATCGAAGCACGCGCGCAGCGGGCGGCGCAATGGCGGAGATATTGGGGTTAGACGACCTCGGATGCGAGCACGACCGAAGCGCGCCGGTTGTCACTTTTCCTGAGCGTGCATCAGGGACGAACCGACCAGCCCTATCAGGCCGCCAGCCAGCAGCACATATTGCAGCACGGCCAGCGCATGGCTCGGCGCTTCGGTCGAGCTGGTGATTTCATGGATGAGCACGGCCGACGCAACTCCGCTCATCAGCATCAATCTCGGCCATTTCGACACGGCGATCCCCTTCGCGTTGCGCGCCCGTTGGACGCTTCGAATGGACGGCCGGTTCGACAGACTTGCGTCCCGCGCATTGTTGATAACCGGCGCAAAGGGCGCGCGGGGGGTGACAGGGCCTTATGGCGTGTTATCCGGGGGTGACGAAAGCTCCCGAGACGGAACCGAGACCCCATGCGCATCACCTTGATCGGCTCCCGCCATTTCGGCGTGATCACCCTGAACATGCTCCGGGAGCACAGCGTGGACATCGCGCGGGTCGTGGTCGCCGATGGCGAGGACCGCCTCGCGACGACCGCCCGCTCGGCCGGCATCGAGGTGGTGGTCCAGGCCAACCCAAAGCTGGTGACCGCCGCCGAGATCGCGCCAAACACCGACCTGATCATCACCGCACACAGCCATGCCCGCGTCTCCAGGGAGGCGCTTGCGGCCTCGAGGCTTGGCGGCATCGGCTACCACCCGTCACTGCTGCCGCGTCACCGCGGCAAGGCGGCCGTGGAGTGGACCATCAAGGAGGGGGACCCGATCGCCGGCGGCACGATCTACCACCTCGCCGATCGCATGGACGCCGGCGCCGTCGCCGCCCAGGACTGGTGTTTCGTCAAGAAGGGCGAGACGGCGCGCGATCTTTGGGAGCGGGCGCTGGCCCCTCTCGGCCTGAAGCTGCTTGCGGAAGTCATCGACTACATCAAGGTCCACAAGGCGCTGCCGGCAAAGCCGCAAGACGAGCAGTTCGCGACCGCCGCGCCGAGCCTGTCGTAGGCGCTGCCGTGGGATTCATCCTTAACGTCCCGAATCTGGCCGATTCCGTGCCCAAAACGGGTCACGAACGCTCAAATAAACCATTGTTTCCACAGGAACAATTTTCACTTTGGCGATGCAGCAAATTTCTGTCACATTTTCCCCGAATAAGCGTCAGCATCACAGACATAGGCAGGACAGAAATTCATGCGTTTTGATCGCATTGCGTTGATTTTTACCGCCGCGATTGCCACCGGTTCGCTCGCGGCGCCCGCGTTCGCCCAAAATCCCTACGACGGCAACTGGCAGGTCACCATCGTGACCAAGAGCGGCTCCTGCGAAGCGACCGCAAGCTCCATGCTGACGGTTTCCGAGGGCCGGATCACGGCGCCCGGAGCTAACGTTTCCGGCACCATCGGCCGCGAAGGTCTTGTGAAAGTTTCGATCAATGGTGCATATGCCAACGGTCAACTCAGCGGCAACGCCGGATCGGGAAAGTGGAATGGAGCATCAGCAGGCATACCGTGCAGCGGGCGGTGGGAAGCATCGCGCCAATAAGCCAACCGAGGCTCGGGTTATGAACCGGCGGCTGCTCGTTGCGGCCGCCGTTTTGTTTGCGGCCTCAGTCGCAAATTCGGAAAGCAAGGCGCAGTCCGGCCCGTTCGCTGCCCTTGCCGGCAGTTGGAGTGGTGGCGGCACCGTCATGCTCGACGACGGATCGACCGAACGCATCCGTTGCCGCGCCAAGTACGCGCCCGCAGGTCCTGCGATGGAAATGTCGCTGACCTGCGCCAGCGACGCCTACAAGTTCAACCTCTCCGCCAGTGTCCGCGCGGAAGGCAATGCCATCACCGGCAGCTGGAGCGAGGCCAGCCGCAACATCAGCGGCGTGATCAAGGGCCGCGGCGGCGGCGCAAACTTCGAGGTCGTCGCCGAGACCGCCGGCTTCAACGCCAGCATCGCCCTGCACACGAGCGGCACCAAGCAGACGGTCACGATGCGGGCGGACAGCCAGTTCCGCGGTGCGAACATCGCGCTGTCGCGCTAGCTTCAATCCGTTATCGACACGCGATCCGGCCACCCCGCCGGATCGTTTTTTATGCCTCGGCGCGCGACCTCCGTCTCCGCGCCGCGCCGGAATGACATCAGGGCATGGCGCCCTTCCCGCGCAGCCGTGCATCGTTGCATCGACAGATTTGGCCGTTGCAAACTCGCGCCTGGTCGCCGATACCGGCCTGCCCTCTCACGTCCCCTCTCCTGCGCCGATGAGCATCACCCCGTCCAAACCGATGGCCGCGCTTTGGATGGCCGGCTGGCTGTCACTGACGCTGGTCATGGCGGTGGCCGGCCGCGAAGCCGCGCGGCAGATGAACGTCTTCCAACTGATGGAGGTGCGCTCGCTGATCGGTTTCGTCCTGCTCTATCCGTTCGTCTATCGCGCTGGCGGCTTTGCGACGCTCAAGACTGTTCGCCTGCCCCAGCACATCGTGCGCAACCTGATCCACTACGTCTCGCAGCTCGGCTGGTTCTTCGCGCTGACGCTGATCCCGATCGGTCAGGTGGTGGCGATCGAGTTCACCATGCCGATCTGGACCGCGATCCTGGCTGCAAGCTTTCTGTCCGAGCGCATGACGCCGTGGAAGATTGCCGCAATCGTGCTTGGCCGCGTCGGTGTGATCATCATCGTTCGGCCCGCCGCGGGCGAGATCAATCCCGGTCAGTTGATCGCGCTCGGCGCCGCCATGGGTTTTGGCGTGTCGATGGTGCTGGTGAAGTCGCTGGCGCGCACCGAGAGCGCGCTGGCGATCCTGTTCTGGATGATCGTCGTGCAGGCGGTCGCAGGCTTCTTTCCGGCCCTCTATGTCTGGGCCTGGCCGCCGACCTATCTCTGGGGCTGGGTGATGGTGGTCGCCATCTGTGGCACATTCGCGCATTACTGCCTCGCCAGCGCGATGCGCTACGCCGACGCCACGATCGTCGTGCCGATGGATTTCCTGCGGGTCCCCCTGACGGCGATGGCCGGCTGGCTGTTGTATTCAGAGCGGCTCGACGCGTGGACGGTGTTCGGCGCCGTGCTGATCCTGCTGGGCAATCTCCTGAATTTGAAGCCGACACAGGTTCCCGCCCGCGCGCAGTGAACCAATTCGATACGGCTCGCGACCAATCCAGGTGGCAAAGCGTGATCTGGATCACGCTGAAGGGGCGGCTTCTCGGGGCTTGCTTGGTTGTCGACAAGGGTTGGGCACTGTGGGTGCTGACGCGCGGCGTTTTCGTGTAAGTTTGCACCCGCATTTGCTGCTTCGAATTCGATTCTGTTGGGGATTTCACATGCGCTACCTCACCATCCTCGTTTCGCTGATCTGCATGGCGTTGTCGGTCAGCGCCGCGAAGGCCGATCGTCGTGTCGCCTTCGTGGTCGGCAACGGCGCCTACAAGAACGTCGCACAATTGCCGAACCCGCCGATCGACGCCAAGGCGATGGCGGCGACGCTGCGCAATGTCGGCTTCGAGGTGATCGAAGGGTCCAATCTCAGCCGCGACCAGATGACGGAAAAGCTGCTGGACTTCGGCCGCAAGGCGCAGGGCTCCGACATCGCGGTGTTCTATTATGCCGGCCACGGCATTGCCGTCGGCGGCACCAACTACCTCCTGCCGGTCGATGCCGACATCAAGTCGGAGATGGACGTCAAGTTAGGCGCCGCCATCAACATCGACCTGACCCTCGACCAGACCATGGGCGATGCCAAGGTGAAGCTGGTGTTCCTCGACGCCTGCCGCGACAATCCCTTTGCCGCCAAAATCAAGTCGAACTCCGCCACCCGCAGCGTGAACGTGCAGAGCGGCCTTGCCGAGATGAAGTCTGGTGAAGGCACCTTGATCGCGTTCGCGACCGGTCCGGGGCAAACGGCGCTCGACGGCCAGGAGGGCAACAACAGCCCGTTCACACGCGCGCTGATCGACAACATCACCAAGCCCGGCATCGAGATCCAGCAGGCGATGACGTCGGTGCGCGCCCAGGTCAACGAGGAGACTCACAAGGGTCAGCTTCCCTGGGGCCACACCAACCTGATCGGCGCCGTCTATCTCAATCCGTCGCAGCAGGGCCAGCAGGTGGCCAACGCCGCGCCGACCGCGACGGGGGCGGCCCCAACCGCTGCAGGCGGCAACGCGGACGCGGCCAATGTCGAGCTCGAGTACTGGCGCTCGGTGAAGGAATCCAACAAGCCGGAAGAGCTCAACGCCTATCTCTCCGCCTATCCGAACGGCCAGTTCAAGGCCCTGGCGCTGGCACGCATCGCCGCGATCCAGAACGGCCCGTCGACCGCGACCCGGACCCTGAACGCCGGCATCGATCCCGCAACCTTCACCGAAGAAGCGAGCCAGCTCACCGAAGACCAGATCGGCCTGGACAAGAACCAGCGCCGCGACGTGCAGCGCCGCCTCACCGGCCTCGGCTTCGACACCAAGCAGACCGGCGCGTTCAGCGACGAGACCCGCGGCGTGATCAAGCGCTGGCAGGCCGCCCGCGGCTATCCGGCCTCTGGCTACTTCAACAAGCTCCAGCACAAGGCGCTGCTCTCCGAGATCGTCGCCACGACCGCGCCGACCGCGAGTAACGGGAGCAGCCAGCAGCCTCCCCGTCGCGCCCCCAGCAACACCGCCAGCGCGCCTGCGCCCGCCCAGCGCAGCGGCGGCGGCGATGCCGCCGGCGCAGCCTTCATCGGCGGTGTCATGGGCGGCATGATGGGCGGCATGTTGCGGCGGTGAGACGCCAGTCCGTAGCTCCAAAGCAGCGACACAAAAAGCCCGGCTCGCGCCGGGCTTTGTTCTTTCTCAACCGTCATGATGCGCGCTCTCTTCACGGAGCGGTTCTGCCGCACAGCCCGACTGGACGGTTCGACAAAAACATCGAAAACAACCCCGTGCAAAGTAGCCGATGGTCGCGGATCATTGGCTTGCACATACCGCGGGCCGTTTGACACGTCGGGCAAAACAGCGGCGCGAGACGGCATGACAGTTTTGAGACGCGTTTGAATCAAGCACGAAATCCTGCGTTGCATTGATTTACACTTGCAACTCATGTGAGGGACAATCGTAAGGATGATCGGATGGCAAGACCAAAGTTGAAGAATACCGTCAACTGGCAGCCGGTGGTGATGCGGATGCTCTTTATCGATTGGCTTGGGAATACTTCAGGGGAGAGTTCGTTCCGAAGGACGCTGTCGCCGCCATCGCGCAGCTCAGGCAATGGGAGAGGACGAATCCAGAACTAGCACGGTTCAACATCGCGAAAATGAAATACGCCGAAGGCGATGCTTCTTTCATCGAAGAAATTCGAGCAGATTGTAGTGCCGGATTTGGACCATCCCTTTACCTGATGGGGGTGTACTCACTAAACCGGGTGGGGGGACAATCAGGTCTAGCGAGCGCGGTTGAATATTTCGGGAGGGCGGCTCAGATGGGCCATCTGCCTTCGCAATATTTTGTATGGAAGATTAGCAAGTTGGGCCTTCGACGTCGTCTTACTACGGCTATTCCTGCGTTGCGCGCCGCTTTGGCCGTGGCGGCCGCCGCTTGGCGCAACGAGAGCAATGAGCGTACCCTTACTTGAGGCGGCTACAACGCGGCTGGCCAGGTAACGTCGGTGACCAATCCCCGCGGCCAGACCACGAGCTATCAGTACAACACCAGCGGCGATCTCACCGCGATCGTCAATGCCAACAACGCCACCGCGGCCAGCTTCACTTACGATGCTTATGACCGGGTCAAAACCTACACGGACTCGGAGGGATGGACGGCAACCTACGACTATGACGAATTACGGACGAATTACGGTGACAGTGCATTCAATTGACACCACTCTCTCTGGCCGGCATGCTGGGGCATGGCCCGTCTCGCCCGTGTCGTCATTCCCGGTCATCCGCATCACGTCACACAGCGCGGCAACGGCCGGGCGCGAACGTTCTTTGGCGACGCTGACTATGCGCTCTATCGCGACCTGCTCGCGGCGAATTGCCGGAACGCCGGCGTCGAGGTGTGGGCCTGGTGCCTGATGCCGAACCACGTGCATCTCATCCTGGTCCCCTCCGATCCCGACGGGCTGCGTCGCGCGCTCGCGCGCGTGCACCGGTCCTATGCCGGCGCGATCCAGGCGCGGCGCAAACGCACGGGGCATTTCTGGCAAGGGCGGTTCGGCGCGGTTGCCATGGACGAAGACCATCTCGCAGCAGCGCTACGCTACGTATCGCTCAACCCCGTGCGCGCCCGGCTGGTGCAGCGTGCGCAGGATTGGCGATGGGCGAGCACGCGCGCGCATCTGCGCGGCAAGGACGATGGGGTAACCATGCTGGCGCCGGTCAGGGACCGCTTCCCGCGCTTCGCCGATCTGCTCGACAGCGCGCCGGAGACCGACTTGTTCGCCCAACTGCGTGCAGCGGAGAGCATCGGCCGACCGCTCGGTAACGACCGCTTCATCGCCCGCCTCGAGCGATTGACAGGGCGACCTCTCAAACCGGCCAAGCGTGGACCGAAGCCTCAGACTGATGGCGATAGCGAATAGTTTTGTACACTGTCACCGTAATTTCGGAATCGACAGTTTTGCCCTTGCGCAGGTGCACTTCCTCTCCGAAGACCCAAGACAATTTATGGAAGGCGCCAACTTATACGCCTACGTTCTTGGGAATCCCGTTCAGTTTACGGATCATTTAGGATTGGCCACGTTCTGCGAGAAGGTCAGAGCGATTTGTCTGGCGGTCATGTGCTATGTTACCGGCTCGACGCCGCCGCGGATCGAAATAACGCCACCAAGACGACACGTCATTACGGGATCAAAAGATCCGAAAAAATGACAACAAAGCTTTGCCGTTCGATTAATCGTCAATTGGATTCCCTGCCATGAGTGGGTCCGACTTCAATGAGTTTCAGCAAGAGCCTGATTTGCCAGCGCTGTCTGCGGCCCACGAATTGTTGAAAGCGCACCCCGAAAGGGCGTTGCCCATGCTGGAAGAGTTGGCGGGCAGAGGATCATTGATGAGCATGGTATATCTGGGCGATGTTTATCGAAAAGGGTTAGGCGCCCCGCCTGATGTTGAACGTGCCAAGAGTTGGCTCAATCGCGCGACGAGCGAGGGATCGCGCGTAGCTCCACATCAACTCGGATTGCTGTGCTTGGATTTGAAAGAGTACCAACGCGCGGAAGAGATGTTCCGCCTTGGAGCGTCTTGGAACTACCTGCCGTCGTTATACCGGCTTGGCATGATGTTTGCGGATGGCACCGGGGTAACTCCGCAGCCAACTTCGGCCCGCGAGTTTTTTGAAAGAGCATCCTCCCTAGGGCACGTCTTTGCAAAACGGCGTCTAGCTGGCCTGTTGCTTCGAGGCAGGGGTGGACCCGTCGACTTCACTAGAGGCATCTGGTTGTTTGCCTCTGGGCTGGCTGAGGCTGTCATGGGTGCAGTCTCTGATCCCGAAGGTCAACGAATGAGAAGCTGATGGCATGCGGGGGTATCCCTAGCTCCTGGACTGCCCCCTGAAGTGAGACACGATAATTTCAGTGACAGGCATTTCGAGAAGGAGCTTGCTTAGCAAGCGTCTCGAAGGCCGAGCAGCCTCTACGGGGGCCCTCATGGTTCTCCGAGCGATGCGAAGCATCGTCCGGAGACGGCGCTTGCGCGCCTCCTCACCATGAGGGATTGGAGCCCTACTTCCCCGCAGCCTTGCGCAGCGCATCGTTGATCCGGTCTTGCCAACCCGGGCCGCTGGACTGAAAGAACTCCAGCACGTCCTGATCGATCCGCAAGGTGACCTGCTCCTTGATGCCGGGCGCCACGTTCTTCTTCGGCGGGGCCTCGGCGACCTTGGCGGTCACCTTCTTGAACGCGGCTTCGGCCTCCGTCCTGGCATCGCCCAGGGTCCGCGGCCGCCTCGGTTGATCCGCCATGCCTAGATTCCCTCAAACAGAGCAGTCGAAAGATAGCGCTCGGAGAACGACGGCACCACTGCCAGGATGGTTTTTCCCGCAGCTTCCGGCCGCTTGCCGATCTGGAGCGCGGCGGCGATCGCTGCGCCCGCGGAAATGCCGCCCGGGATGCCCTCATGCCGCGCCAGTGCACGCGAGGTTTCGATCGCGGTCGTCGAGTTGACCTTCACGATCTCGTCGATCACCGAGCGATCGAGAATGTCGGGAATGAAGCCGGCGCCGATGCCCTGGATCTTGTGCGGGGTGTGCTGACCGCCTGACAGCACCGGGCTCTCCTCCGGCTCGACCGCCACGACCCGCAACGACGGCTTGCGGGGCTTGAGCACCTGGCCGACACCCGTGATGGTGCCGCCGGTGCCGACACCGGCGACGAAGAAGTCGATATTGCCGCCGGTATCGTTCCAGATCTCCTCGGCGGTGGTGCGGCGGTGCACCTCGGGATTGGCGAGGTTCTTGAACTGCTGCGGCATCACCGAATTCGGCGTCGTCTTGAGCAGCTCCTCGGCGGTTGCGATCGCGCCCTTCATGCCCTGCGCCGCCGGCGTCAGCACGATTTCGGCGCCGAGGAAGGCCAGCATCTTGCGCCGCTCGATCGACATGGATTCCGGCATCACGAGCTTCAGACGATAGCCGCGCGAGGCGGCGACAAAGGCGAGCGCGATGCCGGTATTGCCGGAGGTCGGCTCGATCAGCACCGTATCGGGCTTGATGATGCCCGCCTTCTCCATTGCAATGATCATGGCCGCGCCGATGCGGTCCTTCACGCTCGCGGCCGGATTGAAATATTCAAGTTTCGCGAGAATGGTCGCATTCACCCCTTGCAGACCCGGCAACCTGCGCAGCCGCACGATCGGCGTGTCGCCGAAGGCGTCCACGATCGAGTCATAAACCCGGCCGCGGCCGGCTGAGTGCACTGCACCCGTGGTGGACGAAGCGTCCATGATGAACTCCCTATGACAACAATGTTCGCTTTGTCAGCGATCTTGTTCAGTTAGAGGCAGCGTGTGACGACACGCAAGCAACAATGAGAGGCATTGCCAATTCGCTGCATCGCAAAATCGCTCAAAGATTAAATATCAGAAAACCAACGTATTTGTGTTGCGACCTCGTCAACGAACTCTGCTTATGTTAGACTTACGTTTAACAGCAGGGAGGTCCCACGATGTCAGCAGTAGCTGAAGTCCTGTCGACCGTCGCACGTAACCGCGATCCACGTTGCAGCGAGTTGCCCACCTGTCCGGTCTGCGCCGACTCCATGGTCGCCGCCGAAGCTTCGGCCTATGTCTCGGACCAACTGATCAGCTATCTCTGGACCTGTGATACCTGCGGCTATGGCTTTGTGACCAAACATTCGGTCAAGCGGTTCACTTGCAATTGACGCCTAGCGTGGTGCGATGTCGCCCCTCGCCCAGTCTTCCCGCCTACGCTGATAGAATTCTTCGAACTTGCCGTGTTGGATCGCGTCCCTGATGCCCTGCATCAGGGACTGGTAATAGGCGATATTGATATCTGACAGCAGCATGGCGCCGAGCGTCTCGCCAGACTTGACGAGATGGTGAAGGTAGGCGCGCGCGTAGTTGCGCGCCGACGGCCATGCGCTTTCCTCATCGAGCGGCCGCGGATCGTCGGCGTGGCGCGCGTTGCGCAGGTTGACCTGGCCGAAGCGCGTGAATGCGACCCCGTGGCGGCCATTGCGCGTCGGCATCACGCAATCGAACATGTCGATGCCGCGTTTCACGGCTTCGAGAAGATCATCTGGCGTGCCGACGCCCATCAGATAGCGCGGCCGGTCGGACGGTAGCGCCGGGGCGGTCTCGTCGATCATCGCCAGCATCACCTCCTGCGGCTCGCCGACCGCGAGCCCGCCGATCGCGTAGCCGTGAAAGCCGATCTCGACCAGTCCTTCCGCGCTCGCATGCCGCAGCGACGGAACGTCGCCGCCCTGCACGATGCCGAACAGCATGTAGCCTTCAGGCGCGCTCTCGAATGCGCGCTTGCTCCGCTCCGCCCAGCGCAACGACAACCGCATCGCGCGCTCGATGTCGTCGCGCTCGGCCGGCAGCCGCACGCATTCGTCCATCTGCATGGCGATGTCGGAGCCGAGGTAGCGCTGCACCTCGATCGACCGCTCAGGCGACAACTCGACCTTGGCGCCGTCGATATGCGAACGGAAGGTGACCGCGTTCTCGCTGACCTTGCGCAAATCCGACAGCGACATCACCTGGAAGCCGCCGGAATCCGTCAGCATCGGGCCGTTCCACCCCGTGAACTTCTGCAAACCGCCAAGCGCCGCGATGCGTTCCGCGCCCGGCCGCAGCATCAAATGGTAGGTGTTGCCGAGGACGATGTCGGCGCCGGCCTCGCGTACCTCGCGCCAATGCATGCCCTTCATGGCGCCCGCGGTGCCGACTGGCATGAAGGCGGGCGTGCGCACCACGCCATGGGGCGTGGTCAGGCGGCCGGCGCGCGCAGCGCCATCGGTTGCGAGCAGCTCGAAATGATTGGGAAGACCGCGATTGGGAAGATTCATGGCGCTGCTTATTGCGTGCCGGCGGGTGCGGATCAACCACCTGTGCAAGCCTGGATCTGGTCCATGTCCCCGGCCCGACACAATTGAGCCGCCCAGCCGGCCTTCCGCTTGTTAAATAAAACGATACCGTATAGTTTTAACAAGGGGCAGGATGGGAATGCCGCAGGCGATATGCCGGCGGCCGCGTGCGTGTGGGTGACTTACGGCGAATGCCTTCCCCTTCATTTTTGACCGGATCGATCCTGTTCGATGACGGGATCTGCAGAACGGGCATGCGCCTGCTGCGCTTGGCCACCCTGCTCTGCGGCCTGGCGCTGGCCGGGTGCACGACCCTGCCGCGGACGCCCTACTCGGCGGCCGATGCGAGCAGCTCGCGCGTTCTCGATATCGACGGCCTGCGCCGCTACACCGACGAGCCCATCGACAAATTCCGCTCAGGCAAGGACGACGCCGCGGCGGCCACGACGTACCTGGCGCTGTCCGGCGGCGGCGCCGACGGCGCCTATGGCGTCGGCGTGCTGAACGGCTGGACCGCGGCCGGCAGGCGCCCCGCCTTCTCGGTCGTCTCGGGCGTCAGCACCGGCGGGCTCATTGCACCGTTCGCGTTCCTCGGGCCGCAATATGACGACACGCTCAGGGAGCTCTACACCAGCGGCATCGCGGAGAGCCTGCTGAGCGATCCCAGCATCATGCGCGTGCTGTTCGGCTCGGGCCTGTTCGGCAACACGCGGCTGCGCGAGCTGGTTGCCCGCTATGTCGGGCCGGAAATTTTGGCGCAGGTCGCGCGCGAGCATGCCAAGGGCCGCAAGCTGCTCGTCGTGACCACCGATCTCGACACCCAGCGCACCGCCGTCTGGGACATGGGCAGGATCGCCGCACTCGGTACGCCCGAGGCGCTCAAGCTGTTTCGCGACGTGATGGCGGCCTCCGCCAGCATTCCGCTGGTGTTTCCGCCGATCCTGATCGAAGCCGAAGGCCAGGGCCGGCGCTTTCAGGAGATGCATGTCGATGGCGGCGTCACGGCGCCGGTCCTGACGCTTCCCGAAGACCTACTGTTCCACGGGCGCCTGCCCGGCAACAGCCGGGTGAACATCTACATTCTCGTCAACAAGAAGATCGAACGCACTTTCGAGCTCGTACCCAATGGCACAATCGAGGTCGCCTCGCGCAGCCTGTCCTCGATCACCCAGTCACAGACACGCTCGGTGATCTTCTCGACCTACGATTTCGCGCGCCGCAATCACCTCGGCTTTCACCTGTCCTATATCGAGCGCGATTATCCGCCGCCGCCCTCGCAAGGATTCGACACGGCCTATATGCGCGCGCTCTATCAGTATGGGTACGAGAAGGCCGCGGCCGGCCGCGCCTGGAGCTCGACGCTTCCCTAAGGCCGCAGGAGCCGCGGCGGAACGGCGCGTTGCCGAGACAGTTGATGATGTGGCCGATTCGGCCAGATTCGCGGTGACGCCCCTCTTGCTGCGCGTTATAGAGCGATGACGACGATCACGACCGCGCAGGAATCATTGGGCATGGGATTGACTGCGATCAAGACGAGAGCGGCGAAACGGGAGGTCCCGAAATCGCGTGGCGGCCGGCCGACCAAGAGCGCGGCCATCGAGCGCGACCAGCGGCTGATCGAGGTCGCGACACGCCTGTTCCTCGATCGCGGCTATGACGCGACTTCGCTCGATGCCGTGGCGGAGGCGGCCCGGGTCAGCAAGCCCACCGTGTACGCGCGCTATGGCGACAAGCGCGGTTTGTTTGCCGAGGTTCTGAGGCGCGAGATCGCGCGCTGGCTGGCGCCGCTCGCCGAGGCCGCCGAGGTGCAACTCACGCGCCCCTCGGACATTTCGGTCGAGCAGCGCCTGGTCGAGGTCGGGCGCGAGATGCTGATGTTCACCTGCGGCCCCGACGCCGTCGCCTTCAGCCGCATGATGACGTCACAGGCCATCAACTTCCCCGACATCGCCAAGCTCGGCAAGGAGGAAGGCTGGATGAAGGCCGTCGCCACGACGGCGCGGTTCTTCGATCATCTGGTCGCGCAGGGCGCGATGGACCTCGAGGATACCGGTATCGCGGCCGAGGTCTTTCTCGACGTCGTGGTCGGCCATACCCACCGGATGGCGACGTTCGGGACACCGCTTGAGATGAAGACGGCCGAAAAGCGCATGCGCTCGGCGATCCGGCTGTTTTTGGCCGGTGCGCTCGGCCCCCCGGGCCGCGTCCAGGCCGCGACCAAAGGTGCTGTTCGGCGCCGCCCGTCCCGCTGACAGATTCGTGACCGGTTATCTCCGCCCGATGACGAATTGCACCTTGCTCGTAATAAAACGATACGGTATGGTTTTGTTTATAAGCAAGGTACGGGCTGATGCCTTCCCAGCCCCTGGCAGGCCCGCACCGTTCTTAAGACTTTGATCGCTGCAACATCCTACGCTGTTGCGGCGTTCCGCGGCCGGCCAGTTGCCCCCGGTCGGCCGCGCCCTTTCCTGCACCTCCGCACGGGTGAAGACGATGACGGCACCGATGCGCGCTCCGAAACGCTGGAAATCACTGCTCGTGCTCACTCTGTGGGCGGCCCTGCTCCCTGCGCCGGTTTATGCGGTGGCGGCGACGGCAGACGCGAGAGCCGCGCTCCGGAGCGAGGCCGACGACGGCGCCGCCCTGGACCAGCGGACGGTCGACCGCGAGCTCGCGCTGTTCCGCGACTCCGCGATCTCGCTGAGGCAGGCGATGGCGATCGCCGAGGCGCAGCATGCGGGTTCGACGACGGCGGACGTCAGTTTCGACGGGGCCGCCGCCTCGCCGGTCTACCGGGTAAAAACCTTGCACAACGACCGTGTCTGGCAACACGCGATCGACGCCACAACCGGCAAGATCGTCGGCGGCGGCGCGGCCTCACCGCTCGACGAGTTCGATGCAGATGACCGCAGCAACCTTGCCACCCTCAAGACCATCCAGCACCGCCTGGCCGACGCTGTGCGCGTGGCCGAGCACGCGGCCTCCGGCAAGGCGATCAGCGGCGGCATGGTCCGCGAGGGCGGCCGACTGAACTTCGCGATCGTCGTCATGAGCGGCACCGATCTCAAGGAGGTCATTCTCGAGCCGCCCGGCGCCGCGAGCCGGCGGTAATACGAGGCGCCTGCTCCATTACAGCCCCGGATCGGGCTGAAAAGCCGTTGACGACGCCAAGACTCTCCCGCATAAGTCGCCGCCATGATGACCGCGACGAAACGCACGACGAAAACCACCACGGCCTTCGGGGCCCGGGGAGGCGTGCGCGCGTAGTCACAGACTTAACGCATCAGCTCTACCGCAGCCCCGCACCGTGATGGTCCGGGGCTTTTTTGTTGTCTAAAGCTCAATGGAGGAGAATGTGAGTAACGATCCCGTCGTCGCGATTGTCGGCGTCACCGGTGCGGTGGGCGCCGAATTCATCGCCACCATGGACAAGCGTGGTTTCCGCGTCGGCAAGCTGAAGGCGCTGGCAAGCGCCCGCTCCGCCGGCAAGACGGTGTCGTTCCGCGGCCAGCCGGTCGTGATCGAAGAACTCGGCGAGCGTTCCTTCGACGGCGTCGACATCGCGCTGTTCTCCGCCGGCGGCAGCATCTCGAAGAAGTACGCGCCGATCGCGGTGAAGTCCGGCGCGGTCGTGGTCGACAACTCCTCCGCCTTCCGCATGGACCCGAACGTGCCGCTGGTGATCCCCGAGATCAACGCGAGCCGCATCCGCGACCACAAGGGCATCATCGCCAACCCGAACTGCGCGGCAATCACTGCGCTGGTGCCGCTATGGCCGATCCACCAGAAGAACCGCATCAAGCGTGTGATCATTTCGACCTATCAGGCCGCCAGCGGCGCTGGTGCTGCCGCGATGGAGGAGCTCGTCGAGTCGACCCGCGCAAACCTCAACGGGCAGGTTTACACGCCCAAGGTGATGCCGCACCCCTACGCCTTCAATCTCTTCAACCACAACACCGCCGTTGATCCCGAGACCGGTTACAACGACGAGGAGACCAAGGTCATCAAGGAGACCCGCAAGATCTTCGAAGACGAGAAGATCGCCATCGGCGTCACCTGCGTCCGCGTGCCGGTGCTGCGCGCCCATTGCGAGGCCATCACCTTCGAATGCGAGAAGCCGATCACCGAGGACCAGGTCCGCGCGATCATGGCCCAGGCGCCCGGCGTGAAGGTCGTCGACGACCGCGCCAAGAACTACTTCCCGATGCCGATTGACGCTTCCGGCCAGGACGACGTTCTCGTCGGCCGCATCCGCAAGGATCTGAGCGACCCGAGCGGGCATTCGATCTCGATGTTCGTGGCCGCGGATCAGCTGCTCAAGGGTGCAGCACTCAACGCAGTGCAGATCGCGGAGCTGCTGCCGCAGCGCGTGATTGCGTAGCGGAAGAGTTGTAGATGCGTAGGGTGGGCAGAGGCGCGCAAGCGCCGTGCCCACCTCTTCTCTCGCGCAGTCAAGAAAGACGGTGGGCACGCTTCGCTTTGCCCACCCTACAACGTGCGGCTAATTGCTTGTGCCCCGAAACAGCAGGCACGCATCGCCATACGAATAGAAGCGATACCCCTCCGCGATCGCATGCGCGTAGGCGGCCTTCATCGTCTCGATCCCTGAAAACGCCGACACCAGCATGAACAGCGTCGAGCGCGGCAGGTGAAAATTGGTCAGCAAGATATCGACGGCACGGAAGCGATAGCCGGGGGTAATGAATATCGCCGTGTCGGCTGCGAATGGCTGGATCGTGCCATCCTCGTCAGCCGCACTCTCCAGTAACCGCAGCGACGTGGTGCCGACCGCGACGATGCGGCCGCCGTTCTTTCGCGTTGTGTTCAGCACATCCGCCGTCTCGGCCGAGATCGTACCCCATTCGGCGTGCATCTTATGGCCTTCGGTGTCGTCGACCTTCACCGGCAGGAACGTTCCGGCGCCGACATGCAGCGTGACGCGGTTGAGGCCGACGCCGCGCGCGCGTAACGCCTGCTCCAGCGCCGGCGTGAAATGCAGGCCGGCTGTCGGCGCTGCGACGGCGCCCTCATTGGCCGCGAACATGGTCTGGTAGTCGGCCAGATCCTGGTCATCCAGCGTGCGCTTCGAGGCGATGTAGGGCGGCAGCGGCGGGCTGCCGAGATCTGATATCGCCTGGTCGAGCGTAGGCCCATGAAACGAGAACGACAACGTCACCTCGCCTTCCGCACCCTTGGCCTCGACCTCGGCGTCGAGATGACCGAGCAGGCAGACCTTGCCTTCATTGCCGAACCGGATGCGGTCGCCGGCGACGAGCTTTTTCGCCGGCTTCACCAGCGCCTGCCAGCGCGAGCCGTCGAGACGCTTGATCAGCGTCGCCTCGATCTTCGGCTCAGTCTCGCGGCCGATGCGGCGGCCCTTCAATTGCGCCGCGATCACCTTGGTGTCGTTGACGACGAGCTGGTCGCCCGGCTTCAGCCACTGCGGCAGGTCGGAGATGAGGTGATCGCGCAGCGCGCCGCCCTCCACGACCAGCATCTTGGCGGAGTCGCGCGGATGCGCCGGGCGCAGTGCGATGCGCTCGGTGGGCAGGTCAAAGTCGAAGAGATCGGTGCGCATTTGGACTCGGCCGCGGTACAGCCAGCCGCTCATCCTGAGGAGCGCGGAACGCGCGTCTCGAAGGATGAAGGCCCGACTGCTGCTACAGCGGTGGCCTCATGGTTCGAGACGGCGCTTCGCGCCTCCTCACCATGAGGGGAAACACTTACTCCTTGTCCGCCGCCATGCGCGCCTTGACGATCTTGTCGGGATTCATCACGGGCTCGCCGCGCTTGATCTTGTCGACATTCTCCATGCCCGCGGTGACCTTGCCCCACACGGTATACTGGTTGTCGAGGAAGCGGGCGTCGTCGAAGCAGATGAAGAACTGGCTGTCCCCGGAATCGGGATTGGCGGCGCGGGCCATCGAGGCGGTGCCGCGCACATGCGGCTCCTTGTTGAACTCGGCCTTCAGCTTCTTGCCGGAGCCGCCGGTGCCGGTGCCGTGTGGGCAGCCGGTCTGCGCCATGAAGCCGTCGATCACGCGATGGAACACGATGCCGTCGTAGAATCCCTCGCGTACCAGCTCCTTGATGCGTGCAACATGGCCAGGCGCGAGGTCGGGCCGCATCTCGATGGTGACGGGGCCCTGCGTGGTCTCGAGGATCAGGGTGTTTTCGGTGACGCTCATGCTTTTCTCTCTGGGGTTGGGGGTGAAGTCTTCCGGCCGTGGAACTGGACCGCGAATGGACGCCCCGCAGCGGCGCCGGCCATCGTTTCGGTAAATGGCATCGGCGTGCAGCGTTGCAATGCCTCCATCACCGCGATCCGGTATTCGAGCCGGTCATTATCTGAGGCATCCTTGGACTCGTAGGTGATCCTCGGGTGGCCCAAAATCTCTCCGGCGCGGTTAAAGCTCACGACGACCGTGATGTCGATGGGGCGGGCCTTCGAGGGCGGCGGCGGTTTCCAGCAACGGCCCAACCGCACGAAGATATCGCGGATGGTGTTGACCTGCTCGTCCTGCGCCGCTGCACTCGTGATGCCAAGCAGGAGCACCGCGGCAGCTACGAGGAGCTTTTCACCGCGGCGCGTCATCGCCTCTCCTATTTGATGTCGGAGGCGACCTGCACCTTCACCATCTTGTCGGGGTCGGTGACGGTGCCGCTGCCGGAACCAGGCGGTGCCTTCTTCAGCTTGTCGACGACGTCCATGCCCTGCACGACTTCGCCGACTACGGTGTACTGGCCGTCGAGACTGCCGCCGTCCGCGAACATGATGAAGAACTGCGAATTGGCGCTATCGACGCTGTCGCCGCGGCGGGCCATCCCGACGACGCCGCGGGCGAAATGCACCTTGGAGAATTCCTGCTTCAGGTTCGGATATTTCGAGCCGCCGGTGCCGTTGCCGTTCTGGCCGTCGCCGGTCTGCGCCATGAAGCCGTCCATCACGCGGTGAAACGGCACGTTGTTGTAGAAGCCTTCGCGCGCGAGTTGCTTCAGCCGCTCGGCATGCTGGGGCGCAAGATCCGTGCGCAGCTTGATGACGATGCGGCCCTTGGTCGTGTCGATGACGAGCGCGTTGGCCTTGTCGAGGCCCGCCGGCAGGGTCTGAGCGACGGCAGGGGCAATGCCGATCAGCGCGGCAAAGATCGTGGCAAGAATTGCGAGACGACGGATCATGAAAACTCCGGATCAGATGAGATGAAACGCGCGCCGCTAGCCGGCGAATTTTGCCTTGAGCAGGCTTGCGACGAGCGGCGGCACGAATGCCGAGACATCCCCGCCCATGCCGGCGATCTGGCGCACCAGTGTGGCGGTGATCGGGCGGACCATGGGTGAGGCCGGCAGAAAGACGGTGTGCACCTCCGGCGCCATGGCCTCGTTCATGCCGGCAAGTTGCATCTCGTAGTCGAGGTCAGTGCCGTCGCGAAGCCCCCTGATCATGATGGTCGCACCGTGCTTTCGCGCCGCGGTCACGGTCAGGTCGTCGAAGGTCGTGGCTTCGAAGGCGCAGCCGGCCTGGGCAGCGATCGGCCCGCAGACGTCGTAGAGCATCTTGAGCCGTTCCTCGGTCGAGAACAGCGGCTTCTTGCCGGGGTGCACGCCAAGCGCAACGACCAGACGGTCGCACAGGGGAACGGCATGCCGGACCACGTCCAGATGGCCGTTGGTGATGGGGTCGAAGGAACCCGGATAAAAGGCGATACGCGGCATGGCCTCCTCCTACCGCGCCCTGCATTGCCCGGCAAGCCGGCAGGTTCCCTGCCCGCTTTTCCCGCAAGAAATGTCGGAACCCCCTGAACTGTTTCGTCCTGAGGGCAGCGACGAAACAAAACGGATCGCGAACGAAACCATTTCCCGTATCCGCGAAGACGTCCGGAAACTGGCCATGGTTACTAATCCGCGCAACGAAATGACGGGCCGCAAACAGGCGCAGCGGCCGCATCACAGGGGACCGTCTATGATCAAGACTCTTTCAGCGATCGCTGTTGCTGCATGCGTTGCCGCGGCTCTTACCGTGCTGCCCGGTTTCGCTCCGACCGTCGAAGCCAGCGTGCCGCAGCCCCTCGCCAAGGGTGACCGGCTGGATATCCGCGTCATCGGCAAGGATTGCTCGCAGCAGGCCTGGCCGAATTTCGAAGCCTCCTGCCTGCGCCGCGCCGGCACCAAGGCAAACGTCCGCGAGGTGCGCCTGGTGACCGCCGACCGGACGCCGTAGGCAAGCTGCCTAATCCGGCGTCACACAAACCCCATGGAAATTTGCGGCGTCTCGTCGCAGACTGAGCTGACGACCGCGCCCTCCGGATAGCCCGGCGGGCGCGTCGCCATCAGGGGGTTGCCATTGACCAGTACGCCTGCTGTCGCTACCGGCCACCATCCCAATCCGCTGCCCCTTGCCATGACCATGGGCGCCCTGGGGGTCGTCTACGGCGATATCGGAACAAGCCCCCTTTATGCCTTGAAGGAGGCCGCCAAGGCGGCAGCCCATGGCGGGACGGTCACCCAGGACGCCGTGCTCGGCGTTGCGTCCCTGATCCTGTGGGCGCTGCTCCTGATCATCTCGCTGAAATACGCACTGCTGATCCTGCGCGCCGATAACCGCGGCGAAGGCGGCATCGTGGCGCTGCTGGCACTGCTGCATGCGCGTCACGCCCAGCCGGGCACATGGCGTGCACATCTCCTGGTGGTCGGCCTCGTTGGCGCCGCCCTGCTCTATGGCGACGGTGCGATCACGCCGGCGATCTCGGTGCTGAGCGCCATCGAAGGTCTGAAAGTGGATGCGCCATCGCTCGCGCCGGTCGTGGTGCCGATCACGATCGCCATCCTGATCGGCCTCTTCATGATGCAGAAGCAGGGCACCGGCTTCATCGGCCGGATCTTTGGCCCCGTCATGCTGGCCTGGTTCGGCGTGCTCGCCGCACTCGGCATCCACGGCATCGTCAAGGCGCCAGCGGTGCTCGCCGCGCTGAGTCCGCTCTATGCCTTTGAATTCCTGATCCACCAGGACTTCCACATTTCCTTCGCGATCCTCGGCGCGGCCTTCCTGGCGGTGACCGGGGGCGAAGCGATGTATGCCGACATGGGGCATTTCGGGCGCTTGCCGATCCGGCTGGCCTGGTTCGCCATCTGCCTGCCGGCCCTGGTGCTCAATTATTTCGGACAGGCCGCGCTCCTGATCACCGACCCCACGATGATCGAGAATCCGTTCTTCCAGCTCTGCCCGGATTCGCTGCACTACCTGCTGGTCGCCTTCTCGGCTGTTGCGACCGTGATCGCCTCGCAGGCCATCATCTCAGGCGTGTTCTCGCTGACCCAGCAGTCGATCCAGCTCGGCTTCCTGCCGCGGATGCAGATCCGTCACACCCAGAGCGATGCGATCGGCCAGATCTATGTACCGCTGGTGAACTGGCTGCTGGCCGCCGCAACGCTCGGCGCGGTGCTCTCCTTCGGCACGTCGGACGCGCTTGCCGGCGCCTACGGCATCGCGGTGTCGCTCCTGATGGCGATCACCACGCTGCTCGCCGCGCTTGTCGCGATCCAGTGGGGTTATTCGCCGTGGCTGGTCGTTGCGGTCAACGGCTTCTTCTTTGCGATCGACGTGATCTTCTTCGCGGCCAATTCGATCAAGCTGTTCGAGGGCGGCTGGTTTCCGCTGCTGCTCGCCGGCCTCGTCGCCTTCCTGATGCTGACCTGGCGCAGCGGCGTCAAGCTCGTCGAGCGCGCCCGCGCGAAGCTCCGCCAGCCCGAGGAGGATCTGATCGAGACCGCCGTCAACAAGTGCCGCGCCAGGCTTCCCGGCACCGCCGTCTATCTCGCCTCGGCGCCGAAAGGCGTGCCGCTGGCGCTGACGCAATTCGTCAAGCACAACCGCGTGCTGCACGAACGCGTGCTGCTCGTGACCGTCCTGATCGAGGAAATCCCGCACGTGCCCGACGAGGAGCGCACCGAGGTTATCGAGATCATCCCGGCGATCACGCGCGTGGTCATGCATTACGGCTTCATGCAGAACCCGACCATCTATGAGGGACTGAAGCTCGCCTGCCGGCAGGGCAAGCTGCCGGGCATCGACCTCTCCGACATCACCTACTATGTCGGCCGCGAGACCATCATCCCGAGCGAGGACATTCCGGGCATGTGGGTATGGCGAGAGTCGCTGTTTGCCTTCCTGCAACGCAACGCCGAACGTTCCGCCGCGTTTTTCGGCGTGCCGACCGGACAGGTGGTGGAGTTCGGTACGGAGCTGGAGATCTAGCGGATGGCGAATAGCCAATAGCGAATGGAAATCTGTCCATTCGCTATTCGCCAAACACTACTCGCCATTCTCGCCGTTGCCATTCTCGGTCTCTTCCGTGATGTGCTCGACCGAGACGACGTGCTCGTCGTCGGCGGTGTCGAACACGATCACGCCCTGCGTCGAGCGGCCGGCGATGCGGATGCCTTCGACCGGGCAGCGGATCAGCTGGCCCTTGTCGGTCACCAGCATGATCTGGTCGGCCTCTTCCACCGGGAAGGACGCCACCAGATTGCCGTTGCGGTTGTTGACGCTCATCGCGACGATGCCTTTGCCGCCGCGTCCCGTGGTGCGGTACTCGTAGGACGACGTCCGCTTGCCATAGCCGTTGACGGAGACGGTCAGCACCACCTGCTCGGCCGCCGACATCTCGACATAGCGCTCCTGCGGGAGCTGGAAGCTGCCGGACGTCTCCTCGGCCTCGGCGTCCGCTGCGGCCTCATCAGCCACACCTTCGCCGGCGACCGCGCGGCGCATCTTCAAGTACGCCGAGCGTTCGTCCGAGGTCGTGTCGACATGGCGCAGGATCGCCAGCGAGATCACCTTGTCGGCCTCCGCCAGCGCGATGCCGCGCACGCCCATCGATGTGCGCCCGGTGAACACGCGCACGTCCGTGACGGGGAAGCGGATGCACTGGCCGCCGGCGGCGGTCAGCAGCACGTCGTCGCGCTCGGTGCAGATCTGCACGTCGACGATCGATTCATTGTCGTCGAGCTTCATCGCGATGATGCCGGAACGGCGCACATCGACGAAGTCGGACAGCTTGTTGCGCCGGACATTGCCGCCGGTGGTAGCGAACATCACGTCGAGCTGGCCCCAGGTGGATTCATCCTCCGGCAGCGGCATGATGGTGGTGATGCGCTCGCCCTGCTCGAGCGGCAGGATGTTGATCAGCGCCTTGCCGCGCGCGTTGGGGGCGGCCATCGGCAGGCGCCAGACCTTCTCCTTGTAGACCTGCCCGCGTGACGAAAAGAACAGCACCGGCGTGTGCGTGGAGGCCACGAACAGGCGCGAGACGAAGTCCTCATCGCGGGTCTGCATGCCGGCGCGGCCCTTGCCGCCGCGGCGCTGCGCCCGATAGGCCGACAGTGGCACGCGCTTGACGTAGCCGGCATGCGAGACGGTGACGACCATGTCCTCGCGCTGGATCAGGTCTTCGTCCTCGACCTCGCCTTCCTGCTCCATGATCACGGTCCGGCGCGGCGTGGCGAATTCCGCCTTCACCTCGGCGAGCTCGGTCTTGACGATGTCGAGGATACGGGCGCGCGAACGCAGGATGTCGAGATAGTTGCCGATCTCGCCGGCGAGTTTTGAGAGCTCCTCGCCGATCTCGTCGCGGCCGAGCGCGGTGAGGCGCGCCAGACGCAGCTCCAGAATTGCCCTGGCCTGCTCCAGCGACAGACGGATGGTGCCGTCCGCGTTGATGCGGTGGCGGGGATCATCGATCAGCGTGATGATGTCCTCGACATCACGCGCCGGCCAGTCGCGCGTCATCAGGGTATCGCGCGCGGCGGCCGGCGTGGGCGAAGTCCGGATCACGCGAATGATCTCGTCGATATTGGCGACGGCGATCGCAAGACCAACCTGCTCATGGGCGCGTTCGCGCGCCTTGCGCAGCTTGTACTTGGTGCGGCGGGTGACGACCTGCTCGCGGAAGCCGACGAAGATCGTCAGCATATCCTTCAGGTTCATCGTCTGCGGACGGCCCGAGTCGAGCGCAACGCTGTTGACCCCGAAGCTCGTCTGCAAAGGCGTGAACTTGTAGAGCTGGTTCAGCACCACGTCGGGCATGGCGTCGCGCTTGAGCTCGACGACGACGCGGTAGCCGTCGCGGTCGGACTCGTCGCGCAGGTCGGAAATGCCCTCGATCTTCTTTTCCTTGTAGAGCTCGGCGATACGCTCGACCATCGTCGCCTTGTTCACCTGATACGGGATCTCGGTGATGACGATCGCCTCGCGTTCCTTGCGAATGGTCTCGAACTCGACCTTGCCGCGCATCACGATCGAGCCGCGGCCGAGGTGGTAGGCGCTGCGGATGCCCTGGCGCCCCAGGATGATGCCGCCGGTCGGGAAATCCGGACCTGGGATAATGTGGTTCAGTTCGTCGATGGTGAGCGAAGGATTGTCGATCAAGGCCAGGCAAGCGTCGATCACCTCGCCCAGATTGTGCGGCGGGATGTTGGTGGCCATGCCGACGGCGATGCCGCCGGCGCCGTTGACCAGCAGGTTCGGGAACCGCGCCGGCAGGACCACCGGCTCCTTGGTCGAGCCGTCATAATTGTCCTGGAAGTCGACCGTCTCGCTCTCGATGTCCTCGAGCAGTTTGAGCGCGATCTTGGTCAGGCGCGACTCGGTGTAGCGCATCGCCGCCGGCGGATCGCCGTCGACCGAGCCGAAATTGCCCTGCCCGTCCACGAGCAGTTCGCGCATCGAGAAGGGCTGCGCCATGCGCACCAGCGCGTCATAGATCGCCTGGTCGCCGTGCGGGTGGTATTGGCCCATGACGTCGCCGACGATGCCGGCGGACTTCTTGTGCTTCTTGTCGGGCGTATAGCCCTCCTCGTTCATCGAGAAGAGGATGCGCCGGTGCACCGGCTTCAAGCCATCACGCGCATCGGGCAGCGCGCGCGCCACGATCACGCTCATGGCGTAATCGAGGTAGGACTTCTTCATCTCGTCGAGGATCGAGATCGGGCGAATATCCGAAGGATGCTCCGGCTTGTCGCCGGGCTTGTCGTTATCGTCGTCAGCCAAGGGGAAATCCGGTGAGTTCTTGTCCGGGAATCATATAGCGCATCGGGGGTCTGATAACCACCCTCGCGCAGTCCCGGGAGGCGCTTTTTCCGCTTATTTTTCCAACGACTTACGGCTTCTGCGAAGACTCGGCAGGAGGGAGCGGAAAGGCCCCTCTGGAACCCTGCCTTATGAGCCCAATATCACCTGATGCATGATGCGTCCCGGCAGCAGCGTGAACAGCCCTGCGATCACCAGTGCGCCGGCGAACATGAAGATCATTATGCGCCGGTGATCGGCGACGCGATGGGTATGCGCCCGCCACACCGCGAGCGGCAGCATCACAAGCGTGAAGATCGAGAGCAGATGAATCGGACTGAACGGCCCGACCAGCCGGATCTGGTGGATCCAGAACGATGACGCGGCCACGATGGCCATCAGCGCCACCCAGATCCAGCCGACGGTCCGGTGCGGCAGCGTCCCCTTGGGCGCCGCGAACTGGACGACGCCAAGCGCAAAAGCGGCCATCGCCGCAAAGGCATGGAGCGGAATGGCTGGAGCAGCGTCAAGCAGAGGCGCGAGGGTCATGGCTGAGGCGTCCTGGCGATGGCGCCTGAGAAGCCGGCGCGAGCAATGTAAATAGCATTAACATGAAGTTAATACCATTCACATCGCCCGACATCAAATCCTCAGGCGCAACATCAGCGCGGCCGGTAAATACCAGCTTGATCAAAAGATTGGTAAGAGACGCTGACCCTTTGTGCGAAGGCGCCGAACCAGGCTCTTAGGACGGCAAGTCAGCTCAGAACGGAATGTCGTCATCCATATCGCTGTTGCGGCCACCGCCCGCCGCGACAGCGCGGCGCGGCGCGCTGCTCACCGGGCCAGAGGAGCCGAAGTCGCCGCCCGGCTCCTCGCCAAAGCTGCCGCCTCCTCCGCCACCGCGACCGTCGAGCATCGTGAGGTTGGAGTTGAAGCCCTGCAGCACCACCTCGGTCGAGTATTTTTCGGCACCGCTCTGGTCGGTCCATTTGCGGGTCTGGAGCGCGCCTTCGACATAAACCTTGGCGCCCTTCTTCAGGTACTGCTCGGCGACCTTCGCGAGCCCCTCGTTGAAGATCACGACACGGTGCCACTCGGTCTTTTCCTTGCGCTCACCGGTCGCCTTGTCCCGCCAGGTCTCCGACGTCGCGACGCTCAGATTGGCGATCGGCCGCCCGTCCTGGGTGCGGCGGATTTCCGGATCCTTGCCGAGGTTGCCGACCAGAATGACCTTGTTGATGCTTCCCGCCATCGCCGCTCTCCACTCCAAACTGCGAAATTGCTCGAAAAAGCCGGAGCCGTGCCAAAACCGCTCGCTGCCGCTTGCTGAAGGACCCTATACGCTGGCGGACGTCGCCGAGCCCGCGGTCCCGCAGGTTATCCCCACATATAGCACCTGGGCAGGCAGCGTTCCAGCTTTGTTCCTATGGGCGGCGACCGGATGCGCGCGCAACATGGGGTTGCATACTCGAAAAATCACCGGAACCGCATGGAACTTTTTCGGGTTCCAGCGCGCGCGAAATACCGCTTAACATTCATTAACTTAGGAACCTCCCAGTTCACTCGCGACTGTTGCTTTTTGGAGACGGACTCTACCTCCAAATCAGACTACGCTTGGTGCGACATCAATTCATTGGGCGTCGCGCCTGATTGACCGCTTCGGGGACTAAAGAAGCGGGTACAGCCGGAGGGACAGAAATGAAGAAGATCTTGGTGGGGGTCGTTGGTGCCGTTGCGCTGAGCCTGTCGGCTCCGGCGAGCGCAGCGGATCTCGCGGCGCGTCCATACGTGAAGGCTCCGCCCCCGGCGGTCGCCGCAATCTACGACTGGAGCGGCTTCTACATCGGCATCAACGGCGGCGGCGGCTCGGCCCACAAATGCTGGGACTTCGTGGACAGCACCGGCTTCGTGACTGGCGTCCCCGGCAGTCTCGTGGGTGAAGGCTGCCACAACGCAACCGGCGGCACGGTCGGTGGTCAGATCGGCTATCGCTGGCAGACCAGCCAGTGGGTGTTCGGCTTCGAAGGCCAGGGCAACTGGGCCGACTTCCGGGGCGACAACACCAGCGCCGTCTTCCTGACCGACCGCAACCGTTCGCGCATCGACTCCTTCGGCCTGATCACTGGCCAAATCGGCTATGCCTGGAACAACGTGCTGTTCTATGTGAAGGGCGGCGGTGCGGTTGTCGGCGACAAGTATGACGTCTTCGACGTCCCAAGCGGCGCGCTGCTGGCTTCGGCTCGCGAAACGCGTTGGGGTGGTACAGTCGGCGCCGGCCTGGAATTTGGCTTTGCGCCGAACTGGTCGGTGGGCGTCGAGTACGACCACCTCTTCCTCGGCCACCGCACCATTGGCTTCACAACGCCCGGCGGTTTGTCGTTCGGCAGCGACCGAATCGGCCAGGACGTCGATATGGGCCTCGTCCGCCTGAACTATCGTTGGGGCGGCCCGCTCATCGCGAAGTACTGATCTCCGCCAAAACTATTCTTCTCGAAAAGGCCGGCTAACGCCGGCCTTTTTGCTGCGCGCATGCATTCGGCGAGAATAGGTCAGCTACACTTACACGTTTTGGCGTGGTGTGGCTTCTCGGGTACACAACTATGGGCTTCACTGGTGTAAGCACGACCTCAGTTGGACCAGAGCGTCCGCTGTCCTTCCGCGCACGGAAGGCAAAAACAGAAACTGGGACTGGGATTAAGTTGAAAATGAAGAAGGTTTTGTTGGCTTCGGCCAGTTTGTTCGCACTCAGCGCGTTCGCTCCGGCCATGGCTGCCGATCTGGCGGCCCGCCCCTACACCAAGGCTCCGGTGGCCGCAGCGGCGGTCTATAACTGGACCGGCTTCTACCTCGGTGGCTTCGGCGGCTACGCCTGGGAAAACACCTCCACTGACCCGAAGTTGAAGGGTGGTTTCGCCGGTGGCACGGTCGGCTACAACTGGCAGACCAGCAACATCGTGTTCGGTCTCGAAGCCGATGGCGGCTGGGCTGACGTGAATGCCTCGGCGACCGCACTCGGCGTCACGGTGAGCTCGAAGACCGATGCGCTCGGCACCGTGCGCGGCCGCGTCGGCGTCGCCTTCGATCAGGTCCTGCTCTACGCGACCGGCGGCTACGCCTGGATCGACAACAAGATCAGCGTCTCGGCCCTCGGCGTGACCGTCTCCGACAGCAAGTTCCACTCGGGCTGGACGGTCGGCGCGGGCGTCGAAGCCTTCTTCGCCCCGCAGTGGTCGGTGAAGGGCGAGTACCTCTATCGCAGCCTCGGCAGCGAGAACTATTTCACCGGCACCGTTCCCTCGGGCACGCTCAACCTGCACACGTTCCAGGTCGGCGTGAACTACCACTTCGGTGGCCCGGTGGTTGCGAAGTACTGAGCTTCGCCTGACGCGAATTCTCGACGGAAAGACCGGCCTTGCGCCGGCCTTTTTTTGTTCCGGACGGGCCTTGCGCCCTCGCTACTGCCAAGTGCCGCCAGCGCCACAACAATCCGTTGACGATTCGCAACTCGCACTGGAAATCCGCTCTCGTTCTTCCTACGTTCGCAGCCTACCCAACGGCGTCCATCCCCGGTTCCGGGCGAGGCGCGCCTGAACGCCGGCGCGGCCGCGCAGCGTGGGAATCTCCTTGGGGACCACTGGGATGGACGAAGTGATCAAGGCGAAGCGCCAACAACAGAACGCGGGATCACACCTGCGCGCAATTACGATCCGTGGCGCGCGCGAGCACAACCTCAAGAACATCGACGTCGAGATTCCCCGCGACAAGCTCGTGGTGTTCACCGGGCTGTCTGGCTCCGGAAAATCCTCGCTCGCCTTCGACACCATCTACGCCGAGGGCCAGCGCCGCTATGTCGAGTCGCTGTCGGCCTATGCCCGCCAGTTTCTGGAGATGATGCAGAAGCCGGACGTCGACCAGATCGACGGCCTGTCGCCCGCCATTTCGATCGAGCAGAAGACGACCTCGAAGAACCCGCGCTCAACCGTCGGCACGGTGACTGAGATCTACGACTATATGCGCCTGCTCTGGGCGCGCGTCGGTGTACCCTATTCGCCCGCAACCGGCCTGCCGATCGAGAGCCAGACCGTCTCGCAGATGGTCGACCGCGTGCTGGCGCTGACCGAAGGTACCCGCCTCTATCTGCTCGCCCCGGTCGTGCGCGGCCGCAAGGGCGAGTACAGGAAGGAGCTTGCGGAATGGCTCAAGAAGGGCTTCCAGCGCGTCAAGATCGACGGCAGTTTCTACGAGCTGGCTGAAGCGCCGACGCTCGACAAGAAATTCCCGCACGACATCGACGTCGTCGTCGACCGCATCGTGGTGCGCGCCGATATCGGCCAGCGCCTCGCCGAGAGCTTTGAGACTGCGCTGAAGCTGGCCGAGGGCCTCGCCGTCGTCGAGTTCGCGGACGCACCGGCGGCCGCTCCCACCGAGGAGAAAAAGAAGACCGCCAAGATCCACGACAAGAGCGGGCCAGAGCGCATCCTGTTCTCGGAAAAGTTCGCCTGCCCGGTTTCCGGCTTCACCATCCCCGAGATCGAGCCGCGGCTGTTCTCCTTCAACAACCCCTACGGCGCCTGCCCCGCCTGCGGCGGCCTTGGCGTCGAGCAGCATGTCGACGAAGACCTCGTCATCCCCGACAAGGAGCTCGCGATCGGCAAGGGCGCGATCGCGCCCTGGGCCAAATCGTCGTCCCCCTACTACACGCAGACGCTGACGGCGCTCGGCAAGCACTACAAGTTCACGCTGACAACCAAGTGGAAGGATCTGCCGAAGAAGACGCAGAACGCGATCCTCCATGGCTCGGGCGAAGACGAGATCAAATTCTCCTATGAAGACGGCGTCCGCTCCTACGACACCAAGAAGCCGTTCGAGGGCGTCATCACCAACATCAACCGCCGCTATCGCGAGACCGAGAGCGAGTGGGCGCGCGAGGAGCTGGCGAAGTATTTCCACGACGTCCCCTGCGAGGCCTGCAAGGGCTTTCGGCTCAAGCCGGAGGCGCTCTGCGTCAAGGTCGGCGGCAGGCATATCGGTGAGATCTCCGAGCTCTCGGTGAAGCGCGCCGGCGAATGGTTCGAGGGCGTGCCCGAAGCGCTGAACAAGCAGCAGAACGAAATCGCGGGACGCATCCTCAAGGAAATCCGCGAGCGCCTCACCTTCCTGCTCGACGTCGGCCTCAACTATCTCACCCTCTCCCGCTCCTCCGGCACGCTGTCCGGTGGCGAGAGCCAGCGCATCCGCCTGGCCTCGCAGATCGGCTCGGGGCTGACAGGCGTGCTCTACGTGCTGGACGAGCCGTCGATCGGCCTGCACCAGCGCGATAATGCGCGCCTGCTCGATACGCTCAAGCGCTTGCGCGACCTCGGCAATACCGTGGTCGTGGTCGAGCATGATGAGGACGCCATTCGCCTCGCCGACTACGTCCTCGACATCGGCCCCGGTGCGGGCATGCATGGCGGCCACATCGTCGCCGAAGGCACGCCCGCCGAGATCATGCGCAACCCGAAATCGCTCACCGGCAAGTATCTCACCGGCGAGCTCGAGGTCGAGGTGCCGGAGCGGCGCCCGCCGAACCATCGCCGCACCATCAAGGTGGTGAATGCGCGCGGCAATAACCTCAAGAACGTCACGGCGGAGATTCCGCTCGGCCTGTTCACCTGCGTCACCGGCGTCTCCGGCGGCGGCAAGTCGACGCTCCTCATCGACACGCTCTACCGCGCCATCGCCCGCAAGCTGAACGGCGCCAGCGAAGGCGCAGCTCCACACGACCGCATCGAGGGCCTCGAGCACATCGACAAGATCATCGACATCGACCAGTCGCCGATCGGCCGCACCCCGCGCTCCAACCCCGCGACCTACACCGGCGCCTTCACGCCGATCCGCGAATGGTTCGCCGGCCTTCCCGAAGCGAAGGCACGCGGCTACGAGCCCGGCCGATTCTCGTTCAACGTCAAGGGCGGCCGCTGCGAGGCCTGCCAGGGCGACGGCGTCATCAAGATCGAGATGCACTTCCTGCCCGACGTCTACGTCACCTGCGACGTCTGCAAGGGCAAGCGCTACAACCGCGAGACGCTGGAGGTCCTGTTCAAGGGCAAGAGCATCGCCGACGTGCTCGACATGACCGTCGAGGAAGCCGCCGAGTTCTTCAAGGCGGTACCGCGCGTCCGCGAAACCTTCAATACGCTGCACCGCGTCGGCCTCGACTACATCCATGTCGGCCAGCAGGCCACCACGCTCTCCGGCGGCGAAGCCCAGCGCGTCAAGTTGGCGAAAGAGCTGTCAAAACGCGCCACCGGTCGCACGCTCTACATCCTGGACGAGCCCACGACGGGCCTGCACTTCCACGACGTCAAGAAGCTGCTGGAGGTGCTGCACGAGCTGGTCGCGCAGGGCAATACGGTCGTCGTCATCGAGCACAATCTCGAGGTCATCAAGACGGCCGACTGGGTCATCGATCTCGGCCCCGAAGGCGGCGACGGCGGCGGCGAGATCGTCGCCTGGGGTCCGCCGGAAGACATCGTGAAGGCGCCGCGGAGCTACACAGGGAAATTCCTTGAGCCGGTGCTGAAGAAGGCGGGCAAGCCGAAGCGCAGGAGCACGAGCGAGGCAGCGGAGTAGGCGATTGGACTGCATGCGTTCGCGTCAGATCGGCGTAGACCGGACGAGTGAAGCGACATCCGGGACTATAGAGTCCGTTTTACGGCCCCGCATATCGCTTCGCTCACGCGGACTACTCAATCGCCAGGCCGAGCACTCGTGGCGCTGACTGCATGGGAGAACCGACATGTCCGCCGGGCTCGTCCAAACCTACCGCGCTTTCGCCCACAATAATGCCTGGGCGAACCATCGGCTGCTCACCGCCTGCGCCGCGTTGTCCCAAGCTGACTTCGAAGCCGAACGGACCGGCTTCTTCCCGAGCATTCAACGAACGCTGAACCATATCCATGTCATTGACCTCTTCTATGTAGACGCGCTCGAGGGAGGATGGCTCGGACCGGCTGCCTGGAAGAACGAGATTCCGTATCCTTCAATTGCCGCGCTGAAACCCGCGCAAGCCGCAACCGACCAGCGCTTGATCGCCGTCTGCGACGCGCTGACGCCTGAGCTTCTCAATGGCTCTGCCCGGATCAACCGCGACACGCGCGTCCAAACTGAACGCCGCGACCGGCTGCTGATGCATCTGTTTCAACATCAGATCCATCATCGCGGGCAGGCGCACGCCATGCTGTCCGAAACGAACGTTGCGCCGCCTCAGCTCGACGAATTCTTTGCGGAGGGAGAAGCGCCGCTGCGGGCTGCCGAGTTCGCCGAGCTCGGCTGGGCCGAGGACACGGTGTGGAAATCCTAGCTGGACGGATCGAACAGCGTCAGCTCTCTCTTCGTAGGGCGGATTAGCGGAGCGTAATCCGCCAACTTGTCTTCGGCGAAAGCGGCGGGTTACGCTCCGCTAAGCCGCCCTACGTCTGGATTTCATGCCCTACTCCCTCGCCATCTTCGATCTCGACGGCACGCTGGCCGACAGCTTTCCGTGGTTTCTGCGCACCATCAACGACGTCGCCGATCGCTTCGGCTTTCGCCGCGTGGCCGATGAGGAGGTCGAGAGCCTGCGGCATGCTTCGACGCGCGAGATCCTGCGGCGGCTCGAGGTGCCCTTGTGGAAGCTGCCGGCGATCGCGCGGCATGCGCGGCGGCTGAAGGCGGAGGCAACTGCGGAGATTTCCCTGTTCGCCGGCGTCGAGGCCATGCTGCACACGCTTGCCGCAAGCGGCGTACAGCTCGCGATGGTGACATCGGACAGCGAAGTCAATGCGCGCGAGAAGCTAGGTGCGACAGCGAGCCTGTTCGCGCATTTCGACTGCGCCGCCTCGCTGTTCGGCAAGCCCGCCAAATTCCGCCGGGTCATCCGTCGCGCCGGCGTGCAGCCAAACCAGGTGATCGCGATCGGCGACGAGGTCCGCGATATCGAGGCGGCGCGCGCGGTGGGGACTGCGTGCGGAGCGGTATGCTGGGGTTATGCGGCGCCGGCGGCGTTGCGGGCGCTGGCGCCCGATCACACGTTTGAACAGATGGACGAGATAGCGGACGCATTGTGCCGCAAGCTTAGGGTGGGTTAGCTCTACTGCGTCACAAGCCCCCCTTCCCTCATCCTGAGGAGCGCGGAACGCGCGTCTCGAAGGATGGCCGCGGGTGAGATCCCGGCCTTCATGGTTCGCCCGGCGATGCGCAGCATCGTCCGGAGACGCGCTCCGCGCTCCTCACCATGAGGGTCTTGTAACGCAGTAAAACTAGCTAACAACCCATCCTATGCGCCAACAAGGAGGTGACGATGCCCATCACGGAAGCCGCCCGTCTGAAGCTTTTGGCGCCGCCAGTCGGCAAGGTGCGCGTCGTGCTCGATACCGATACCTACAACGAAATCGACGATCAGTTCGCGCTCGTCCAGATGCTGCTCTCGAAGGAGCGCTTCGACGTCGAGGCGATCTACGCCGCCCCGTTCTTCAACAAGCGCGCGACCAGCCCGGGCCACGGCATGGAGCTGAGCTACCAGGAAATCCTGCGTCTGTTGGAGCGTTTGAACATCTCACCCGACGGCCTGGTTCATCGCGGCGTCACCGACTATGTCGGCCCTCGGAAGGAGGCCCGCGAGGCGCCCGCGGTCGAAGACATGATCGCGCGAGCGCGGGCCGGATCGCCTGACAAGCCGCTCTACATCGTTGCCATTGGTGCCATCAGCAACGTCGCCTCAGCACTTCTCAAAGCGCCCGATATCAGGGATCGCGTCGTGGTGGTGTGGCTCGGCGGCCATGCGCTGGAATGGCCACACACGATCGAATTCAATCTCAAGCAGGATGTCGGGGGTGCCCAGGTGCTGTTCGACAGCGGCGTGCCCCTGGTGCTGGTGCCGTGCAAGGGCGTCACCTCGCATCTTCACAGCACGGTGCCGGAAATCGAGCGCTATGTCGAACCTTGCGGCAGCATCGGCGCGTTCCTGGCGATGCGCTTCAAGGACTACGCGCCCGATCACCTCGGCTGGTCGAAGGAAATCTGGGACATGGCGCCGGTCGGCTGGCTCCTGAACCCGGATTGGGCGCCGAGCGTTATCATCCCGGCGCCTGTCGTAACGGAGCAGATGACGTGGAGCATCGATCGCAGCCGACATGCGATCAGGTACGTGACCTACGTGGACCGGAATCCGATCCTGAGGGACTTCTTTTTGAAGTTGAAGGCATTTGCCGAAGCGAAGAATTCGTAGCCGCCTAAAGCGCGATGGGTTTTGGTTGAATCGATTGGCCACGGGCTTGCTCAACCTCTCCCGCCTGCGGGAGAGGTCGGCGCGAAGCGCCGGGTGAGGGCTCTCTCCACTTGGGGATTGTTCACCTGAGGAGACACCCTCTCCCCAGCCCTCCCCCGCAGGCGGGGGATGGAGTGCACCTTCGTTGAGGCAACAATCAAGCTTAATCCCATCATGCTCTATGCCATCACGCGCCACCTGCCCGGCGCGCGCAGCCCTGATGACAACGGACGGACCGCGACCACCGCGCTCTCGGAGGCGCAGGCTGGCTGGGGCGCGAACTTGCTGGATACCTTACACGTCGCCGTAGGCCGCCTCGACCGGGCGCGTGGCGCGGCCATAGCCCATGATCATGAACAGCGCGCCGATGATCGAGAGGTTTTTCAGCGCGTCAACCAGCATCTTGCCGTTCTCGGGCGGGGTCTGGTTCCAGAAGTCGTAGAACAGGAACGTCGAGATCGCGACGTAGATGATCAGCAGCATCGCAAAGAAGCGCGCGCCGAAGTTCAGCGCGATCATCAGCCCCGCGATGATCTCGAGCCCGCCGACGGCGATCGCGAGCAATTGCGGCGTCGTCATGCTGGTGGCCTGCTCGACCTGCTGCGCATAGGGCGCGATCATCTCGGGCACGGTGACCTTGCTGGCGATGAAATCGGCCGTCGCCTGTATCGCGAACAGCTTCGTGGCGCCCGTATAGATGAACAGCACGGCGAACAGGATTCGCCCGAAAGTCACGAACGCTGGCATGGTCGGCCTCTTGGCATTGCTTTAAGGGCGGGACGCTGACGCGACGACGACGCGATTATGAAGATTCTACGGGCGGTTTTCAAAGGAGAAATCCGGAAGTTGTCATCCTTGCCGGGGACCACCGCGCTACTTTGCATGGGGTTGTTTTCGATATTTTTGGTTGGAGTCCCCGAAGCCCCTCCCAGAGGCGAGTAACAAACGGTCCCGCGGAAACTTCCCCCTCGCCCGAATTCGAGCTGCGCTCGAATTCGGTTTCCTCCGCCAAGCGGGGCGAGGTGCCCCCTTACGTAAACAAACTCGGCTGCTGCCGTGCCGCCCGCTCCTGGGCCTCCACCACGGCAACCGCGGTCATGTTGAGGATGCCGCGCGCGGTGACACCCGGCGTGAGGATGTGTGCCGGCCGCGCCGGGCCGATCAGGATCGGCCCGACGGGAAGCGCGTCCGCGAGCACCTTGATGGTCTGGTAGGCGATGTTGGCCGCATCCAGCGTCGGCATGATCAGGATGTTGGCCTCGCCTTCCAGGTTCGAGTGCGGCAGGACCAGCTTGCGTGCCGCCCCCGACAGCGCGGTATCGGCCTGCATCTCGCCATCGGCCTCGATCTCCGGATGCTTCTCCTTCAGGAGCTGGATCGCCCGGCGCATCTTGCGCGATGAGTCCGTGTCATAGCTGCCGAAATCCGAGTGTGACACGAAGGCGACCTTCGGCTTCAGCGTGAAGCGCTGCACGTGGATGGCCGCGAGCGCAGCGATCTCGGCCAGCTCCTCCGCGCTCGGATTGGGCCGCACCTGGGTATCCGCGATGAAGAACGCGCCCTTGGTGGTGATCAGCAGCGCCAGCGCCGCATAGTCGCTGATCCCGCTCGAGAAGCCGATGATCTCGCGGACGTGGCGCAGATGGCTCATGTAGCGGCCCTCGACGCCGCAGAGCATCGCATCTGCCTCGCCGCGTCCCACGGCAAGCGCCGCGATCACGGTGTTGTTGGTGCGCACCACGGTGCGCGCTCCCTCCGGCGTGACGCCGCGGCGGCCAGCGACCTCGACATAGGACTGCACATACGAGCGGTAGCGGGGATCGTCCTCGGGGTTGACCAGGTCGAAATCCTTGCCCGCCTTGATCGAGAGACCGAAGCGCTTGATGCGGGCCTCGACCACAGACGGACGGCCGACCAGGATAGGACGCGCGAGCTTCTCCTCCAGCACCACCTGCGTGGCGCGCAGCACGCGCTCGTCCTCGCCCTCGGCGTAGATCACGCGCACCGGCTGGGTCTTGGCCTTGGCGAACATCGGCTTCATGACGATGCCGGAGCGGAAGGCGAAGCGCGTGAGCTGGGCGGCATATTCGTCGAAATTGGTGATGGAACGCGTCGCAACCCCGGATTCCATCGCGGCCTTGGCGACCGCCGGCGCGATGCGCAGGATAAGCCGAGGATCAAATGGGCTCGGGATCAGCGAGCCCGGGCCGAAGCCGCCCGCCTCGCCGGTGTCGAAGCTGCCTTGTGAGACCGCGTCCGATGGTGCCTCGCGCGCGAGCTGCGCGATGGCATCGACCGCTGCATGCTTCATCTCCTCATTGATCGCGGTGGCGCCGACGTCGAGCGCGCCGCGGAAGATAAAGGGGAAGCAGAGGACGTTGTTGACCTGGTTCGGGTAGTCGGACCGCCCGGTGCAGATCATGGCGTCGGGACGCGCCTTGCGCGCCTCCTCCGGCATGATCTCCGGCGTCGGGTTCGCAAGCGCCATGATCAGCGGATGGTCGGCCATCGCCTTGGCCATATCGGGCGTCAGCACGCCCGGTGCCGAGAGCCCGATGAAGATATCGGCCCCGCCGATCACGTCGGCCAGCGTGCGCTTATCGGTCTTCTGGGCATAGACCGCCTTCCAGCGGTCCATCAGAGTGTTGCGCCCGTCATAGACGAGGCCGTCGATGTCGCAGACCCAGATGTTCTTGCGCTGTGCGCCCATCGAGACCAGGAGGTTCAACGTCGCGAGCGCCGCCGCCCCTGCCCCCGACGCGACGATCTTGACGTCCGAGAGCTTCTTGCCGTTCAGCCGCAGGCCGTTGCTGATCGCGGCGGCAACGATGATCGCGGTGCCATGCTGGTCGTCATGGAAGACCGGAATCTTCATGCGCTCCTTCAACCGCGCTTCGATCTCGAAACATTCGGGTCCCTTGATGTCCTCGAGATTGATGCCACCGAAGGTCGGCTCCAGCGCCGCCACCGTCTCGACCACGCGTTCGATGGTGTCGGCGGCGATCTCGATGTCGAAGACGTCGATGCCGGCGAATTTCTTGAACAGGACCGCCTTGCCTTCCATCACGGGCTTGGAGGCCAGCGGGCCGATATTGCCGAGGCCCAGGACCGCGGTGCCGTTGGAGACCACAGCGACCAGGTTGGCGCGGGACGTCAGCGTGGCGGCTTCGGCCGGATTGTTGGCGATCTCGGTGCAGGCGGCGGCGACGCCCGGCGAATAGGCGAGCGCAAGGTCGCGCTGGTTGGCGAGAGGCTTGCTCGCCTGGATCTCGAGCTTTCCGGGCCGCGGCAGACGGTGATAGGCCAGCGCCGCCTGGTGGAGATCTTCAGAATAAGACGACATGCCGTGCCTCGCCTCGCGTTTTGCAGCCCAAAGGTCTCTTCCCTGACCGGCCCGCCCTAAAAGGCGGTATTCCGGATCATGGAAACGGGATCAAGCACGGCCGGCGGCTTGGTGGCAACATCCGATTGCAGCCCCATCAACAGACCGCGCCGTCAAACATTTGAAAACCATAGCTTTCCCTGGACCGTGCAAGCTATTGCGAATATGGCAGGTTGTTCTGCCCTGAGCCAGCAACTGGAGCTGACCGCATGAGACGAATCCTGACCGGCCTGATCGCGCTTGCCGTTCTGGTGGGAGGCGGATGGCTCGGCTTCAATCTCTACGTTCAGCACCGCGCCACCGCCGAGGTCGAGGCGAGCTTCGACCAGATCCGCAGCCGCGGCGGCAAGGCGAGCCATGGCAAGGTGGCGTTCGACCTGATGACGCGGACCCTGACGGTCGAGGACATCGCCATCGAGCCGGGACAGCCACCGCTCGCCGGGCTCAAGGTCGCCAGCATCAAGGCGGCCGGCATCCGCCAGACCGACGAGGCGCATTTTTCGGCCGAGACGATCGACATCGCAGGCGCCGAGCTTGCCATCGACGGAGCCGCCGGCCCGGCGAAGGTAAAGGCAACGTACAAGATCCCGCAGATCACGGTGACCGGCTACTCCGGCCCGACCCGCGCCCAGGGCGCGCCGGCCTCACCCTCGCTGGTCGACGCCTACCGCTTCGCGCTCGAGCAGTATGCGAGCATCACGGCGGCCTCGGTCTCGGTGCCGACCGTGAGCGTCACCATGAATACCGGCTCAAACGCGGCCGGCAGCGGCGAGATCACCTATTCGGGACTCGCGATCCGCAACGTCAACCGCGGGAAGGTCGATACGGCGAAGATCGATCGCGCCGTTTTCAGCTTCGGCACGCCACAGGCGGCCAAGCCCGACAAGCTCGTCGGCGAGTTTTCCGACATGGTCATCGACGATGTCGACGTGAGTGCCGTGCTCGCTGCCCTCGATCCAGAGAAGGCCAATGACGACAGCTATCATCAGGCCTACCGGAGGATTTCGGTCGGCCCCTATGTGCTGACATCGACACAAGGAGTGCGCGCGCAAGTCGATGGGATCGCCATCGAGGACCTCGGATTTCAGCCGTCAAAATTCCGGCCGGCCGAGTTTCTGGCCTTGCTGCCAAACGACCCATCGTCTCCACCGACGCCTGCGCAGGGGCGCGAGATGATGGAGAAGGTGGCCGCGATGTATGAGGGCCTGCGCGTCGGCAAGATCGAGATCAGCAATCTGTCGATGGGCACGCCGCAAGGGACCGCCCGTCTGAATGCGATCAAATACGCCCAAGGCGAGCTCTCGCTCGAGGGCCTCGACGCACCCGCGCCACAGGGGCAGTTCAAGGTGGAGCGCTTCGCGCTGAAATCCTTCAGCGTGGCGAGCCTGATGCGCTGGGCAGCGAGCGTCGCGAGCCCCGGGAAGGCGCCCTCGCCGGATCAGATGCTCGGTCTGTTCCGGGTGCTGGAAGGCGCCGAGGTCAAGGGGGTTGCCGCGCCCTATAAGACCACCAAGAAGCTGGTCACAATCGACACGCTGAGCGTGAACTGGGGGCAAATGGTGGGCTCAATCCCGACCAAGGCCCACATCATCGCCAAACTGGTCACGCCGACCGATCCATCCGATCCGAAGCAGCTTCCATTGATCGCCGGCGGGATCGACAAGCTCCCGATCGACCTCGATCTCGGCGCAGCCTGGACCGAGCAGTCCAACAGCTTCGCGCTGGCGCCGGCGACCCTCGACATCGGAGGTATCGCAAGAGCACAATTGCGCGTCGCACTCGGCAACGTACCGCGCGGGCTGTTCTCTGCCGACTTGGCGCAGCTCATGGGCCAGGTAGCCCAGGTCGAGACTGGCACCATTGAGTTCGCACTGCGCGACAGCGGCGGCGTCGATTCCGCGGTGACGCAGTATGCACGGGGGAAAAATCTCAGCCGCGACGCCGCGCGCCAAGCGCTCGCCGACAGCGTCAGGGTGCATCGCGCGGAAGTCGCCGCGGCCAATCCGGATGCGGGCACGGCGGTGGATGCCATCGCAAGCTTCGTCGAAACACCCGGTCAGACGCTCACCATCAAGCTCACGCCGCGTGCCAAGGTGCCGCTGATGCAATTGATGCAACTGTTGCAGATCGAGCCGCAGACCGCGCTCGCGCAATTCAAGATCGAGGCGTCGACGGGGTTGTAGGGCGCATCTTTCGCGGGTTCGGTGAAAATTAGACTCGTGGACAGCCCTCATTCTTCGTCATTGCGATTGCAGCGAAGATTCCATGGGGAGTGGATAGCGACCGGGTCTGAGGCCAGACTGAGGTTGCTGAATCCATTCAACCTG
>NZ_JBANBK010000067.1:0-47337 GCF_053572325.1 Bradyrhizobium sp. UFLA05-112
CTTCGAACAAGGAGATGATCTGAAATGATCTAACAACCACTCATCCTTGACCAAGCCCATACAAGTATTCCAGAGGCGGTTGTGGGATACGGAGGAGCCGCGGCGTACTGGATTCCCGGCTTTCGCGGGGAAAGACAGTGGGTTGGGGCGACTAGCCGAAATCCTCCGCCCTGAGCACGATCGGCTGGCCGTGTGGCGTGCGGTCGGCGGCGTGATCCCAGGCATTGCGGTAGCGGTGCAGGGTTTCCGTCGAGGTGACGCCCTTGGTGGCGACCAGTTTTTCCAGCGTGGCAAGCCAGTGCAGATAGTAGGTCTCGCCGGTGTCGGGATCGCCCGCAGCCTGGGCGCGCCTGATCTCCTCTGCGAGCGCTGAGGCCCATTCGCTCCAGGTGAAGACGCCGCGCTCGTGCAATGTCAGCGCCATCGCGAAGGCCTGCGCCTCCCAGGGCGCGCGGAACACCGGACCGTCGTCATCTCGGGGAATGCTTGGGACGGCCGCAGTCGCTCTCGCAGCGGCGGCGGTACTCATCACGCCGGATCCAGATAGGGCTCGAACGCATCGATCGAGATCTTCGAGGTCGGATCGCCATCCGCGCCCCAGAGATCCCGCCCCTCGAACACCACCGTGTAGAGCCATTGCGGATTTTCGCCCAATTCCATCGCGGCCGAATCCGGAAACACCTGGCAGCCATGGTTGCGCTCGACCACGCCAACATGGCCGCGCACATAGCGCGGCAGCCGTGTATGCGTCGCCGGATGGATGTTCTTCGCGCGCACGCGATCGCCGATATTGAAACGCGCCGGCACTGGGGCGGGGCGGGCGAACTTGCCGCGCACCATGATCCGCTCGAGATCGTCGACCTCGAACTTGCCATTCCTAAGCGGCTTTGCCGGCGTCACCGCATGGCCAGCCGCGACGTCCTCCTTCGCGATATAGCCCTTGTCGAGCAGCATCTCCTCGAGCCCCAAAAACCATTTCTGGTAATAGGAGCTCGAGAGATAGACGTGCGGCAGCAGGGTCTCGCGATAGAAGCGCGAGGTGTCGATGTTGAAGGCTCCGGCGCCGCCCATCGCGCGCACCATGGCGAGGACGCGGGCTTCCCAGTCCGCGTGGAAGGTCGGCTCGTTCGGCTCGGGCTCGACCTTGCCGAACCCGTCCATGCCCCCCATGTCGTGCACGCCGTTCATGACGGCGCTCCCGGCGTCTTCGCAAAGCCGGTGCCGATCATGGAATCGCGCGTCACGAGCTCGGCGAGCTGCGCTTCGCTCCAGCCTTCCGTGCCCTCGGGCCGCATTGGCAGCACCAGGAAGCGCGTTTCGGCGGTCGAGTCCCAGACCCTGATTTCCGTCTCCTTCGGCACCGTCACGCCGAAATCGGCGAGCACGCCGCGCGGATCCTTCACCGCACGCGAACGATAGGGCGCAGCCTTGTACCAGACCGGCGGCAGCCCCAGCATTTCCCAGGGGTAACAGGAGCACAGCGTGCACACGACCATGTTGTGGCGTTCGGGCGTATTCTCGACCACGACCAGGTGATCGCCGACGCGGCTGACATGGCCGAGCATGCCGATCGCCTTGCTGCCGTCCTCCAGCAGGACCTCTTTGAAGGCGGGATCAGTCCAGGCCTTGGCGACGACGCGCGCGCCGTTGTGCGGGCCGATCCTGGTCTCGAAGGCCTGGATGATCGCATCCAGCGCGGCCGGATCGACGTAGCCTTTTTCGGTCAAAATGCTCTCGAGCGCGCGCACCCGCAGCTCGGTTTCGGAGAGTTCCGAATGGTCATGATCGTGATGATGGTGGTCGTGTTCGCTGCTCATGCCCGGCAAGATAGGCGCTTCGGTCCGAGCCTGTCGAGACCCCGCGAACCGGATGACGCCACGTGTTTGTGACCTCGCCGGCAGGCTGGCCTCGCGCGGCCATTGATCGCATTGTACTATCCGTGCACGGCCCCGTGGGGCCGGCTGAGCCTCGGTCAACGAGCCGGTACAATGCCACGGGAATTGAGGGGGAGAGCTCATGAAGGCAGACTCAACGCCGGATGACGCGAAGGTGGTCGGCGCGAAGGCACCGGAGGCGAAGGCATTTCGCTGGAAGCTGTACGCCCCGCTCGTGGTGTGGCTTGCGATCTACCTGTGGCCGGTGCCGCAAGGTCTCAACGCCAATCAGTGGCACTATTTCGCGGTGTTCGCGGCCGTCATCACCGGTCTCATCCTGGAGTCGATGCCGGTCGGCGCCGTCGGCCTGATCGGGCTGACGGTCGCCGGTATCAGTGGCTACATCGACCCCGATCCGACGAAATCGCTGCGCTGGATGCTGGCGGGCTTTGCCGAGAGCACGGTGTGGCTGATCGTCGGTGCGTTCGTGTTCTCGATCGGCTACCGCAAGAGCCAGCTTGGCCGGCGCATCGCGCTCGTGCTGGTACGCAGCCTAGGGGGCAACACGCTCGGGCTCGGCTATGCGGTCGCGATGTCGGATTTCCTGCTGGCACCGGCAACGCCCTCGAACACGGCGCGTAGCGGCGGCATCGTCTATCCCATCATCAGCAACATTCCGCGTATCTACGGCTCCGAGCCCGGCCCGACCGCTGGCAAGATCGGCACCTATGTGATGTGGACCGCGTTCGCGGCGACCGCCGTCACGAGCTCGTTGTTCTTCACCGCGCTTGCGCCCAATGCCGCGGCGCTCGCCATCGCCAAGAGGACCGCAGGCATCGACGTAAGCTGGGCGCAGTGGTTCATCGGCTTTGCGCCGCTCGGCATCCTCCTGATGCTGCTGGTGCCGCTTCTGAGCTATGCCATCTGCCGTCCCGAGGTGAAGCGGAGCCCCGAGATCTCCGAATGGGCCAGCAGGGAGCTGGCGACGATGGGGCCGATGTCGCGCCACGAATGGATCATGCTGGGCCTGATCGTGCTCGCGATGTTCCTGTGGATCACGGGATCGACGCCCGACATCAGCCTGCCCATCCTCGGCTCAAACTTCATCAACGCCACCACGGTTGTGTTCATCGTGATCTCCCTGATGCTGGTCACCGGCATCGTCGAGTTCAACGACATCGTCAGCGAGAAGAGCGCCTGGGAGGTGTTCTTTTATTTCACCTCGCTGCTGACGCTGGCCTCGGGCCTGAACGAGATCGGCTTCATCAAATGGTTCGCGAACGAATATGCAAAGCCGCTCGCCGTGCTGTCGCCGTCAACGGCGATGATCATGCTGGTCGCGCTGTTCTTCTGGATCCACTATTTCTTCTCGAGCATCACCTCGCACGCGGCGGCCGTGCTGCCGGTGGTGCTGGCGGTGGGCTCCGGCATCGCCGGGCTTCCGGTCACGACGCTTGCGATGCTCTGCATGTATTCGCTGGGCCTGATGGGCGTGATCTCGCCTTACGCCACCGGGCCGGCGCCGATGTATTTCGGCAGCGGCTATATCGGCAAAGGCCAGTTCTGGAGCTTTGGCCTGATCTTCGGGCTGATCTATTTTGCCGGCCTGCTCGTGATCGTGCTGCCGTGGTTGCAGCTCCGCGGAGGCTAGGACAGAGCGCGAACGAGTTTTTCTCCGACGGAGAGAAATCGGGAAAGCTTTGCCTAGCACGGCCCGAATATCTGCGATTGCAAGACGGACCGGATCGGACGATTGTCCTTGCTGCAACGCAGCGCGCAGTCCGGCAATTCCGCTCGCCTGACGCCAACCACCGCTGCGGCCTCGCCTGGCTGCTCGAGCCGGCGATGTCTTGCGAATGAGAGATTTTCGAATGAATGCACATCAAGCGCTCGCGGTCGGGGAACCGATCGGGGCACACGCAGCGATTTCGCCGGGCGATGCGCCCGACGCCATGGTCCGGTTCGAAGGCATCTCGAAGATCTATCCGGCCTATCGCGACAAGCCGGGCGTCCATGCCTTGCAGGACATCGACTTCGCCATTGCGCGCGGATCGATCACCGGCGTGATCGGCCGTTCAGGCGCAGGCAAGTCGAGCCTGGTGCGCCTGATCAACGGGCTGGAGAAGCCGACCACCGGCCGCGTCGTGGTCGACGGCCGCGACATCTCCGTGCTCGCCGGCCGGAGCTTGCGGCTCGCGCAGCGCTCGATCGGAATGATCTTCCAGCACTTCAACCTGCTGTCCTCGCGCACTGCCGCCGACAACATCGCGCTGCCGCTGGAAATAGCCGGCTGGCCGAAGGCCGAGATCAAGGCGCGTGTTGCCGAGTTGCTCGCGCTCGTCGACATCGCCGACAAGGCCGACCGATATCCCTCGGAGCTCTCCGGCGGCCAGAAGCAGCGCGTCGGCATTGCACGGGCGCTCGCGACGCGCCCTAACGTGCTGCTGTCGGATGAGGCGACCTCGGCACTGGATCCGCAGACCACGCGCGCGATCCTCGATCTGCTCGCGAACATCAATCGCGAGCTCGGCGTAACCATCGTGCTGATCACGCATGAGATGTCCGTGGTGCGGCAGCTCGCGAAGGAGGTGGTCGTGATCGATGCCGGCCACATCGTCGAGCGCGGCCACGTCGCCGACATCTTCACCAAGCCTGCGCATCCCATTACGCAATCCTTCATCGCGGAGGTGGTTGGCGACAGCCTGCCGGTGTCGCTGGCCTCGCGCCTCACGGCGCAGCCGGTTGCGGGCGGGCAGGCCGTGATCCGCGTCCAGGTGCGCGGCACGGGCGCGGGCGATACGCTCGTCGCGCGGCTCGCGCGCGAAGTTGGCATCGACGTGGCGCTGCTCGCGGCGCGCATCGACGAGATCGGCGGCCAGCATGTCGGTTCGCTGACGATCGGAATTCCAGGCGGCGAGGGGGCGGCACAGCAGGTGCTGGCCTGGCTCGCGCAGCATCAATTCAATTCGGAGCGTCTCGGCCATGTCGCCTGAAATGATCAATCTCATCGTCCAGGCAACCGGCGAAAGCCTGTTCATGGTCTCGATCGCCGCACTGCTCGGCACCGTCTTCGGACTGCCAATCGGCGTGTTCCTGGCGACCAGCCGCAAGGGCGAGCTGTTCGCCGCGCCTGCGGTCAATGCCGTGCTCGGCATGGTCGTCAACGCGACGCGCTCGACGCCGTTCATCATCCTGGTGGTCGCGATCATTCCGTTCACGCGGCTCGTCGCGGGCACGTCGATCGGATCGACGGCGGCGATCGTGCCGCTGACGATTGCGTCAACGCCGTTCATCGCAAGACTCGTCGAAGCCGCGATCCGCGAGGTCGATGCCGGCCTGATCGAGACGGCGTCCTCGTTCGGCGCCTCGCCGCTCCAGATCGTGTTCAAGGTGCTGATCCCCGAGGCGCTGCCCGGCCTCGTCCTCGCTCTCACGCTCGCGGTCGTCAGCCTGCTCGGCTACTCCGCGATGGTCGGCGCGGTCGGAGGAGGCGGGCTTGGCGATCTCGGAATCCGCTACGGCTACCAGCGCTTCATGCCGGAGATGATGCTCGCCGTCGTGGTCGTGCTGATTGCGCTGGTGCAGGCGGTCCAGTCCGCTGGCGACTACCTGGCGCAGCGGGTCAATCGCCGGCTGCGGCATCGCTGACGCCAAAAGGAACAAGCTATCGTCTTGATCGTATGCTTCCATGTCGTGGCGGAGGCGAGGGCGCTCCGCCGCTACGATCAGATGGAGAGCTTGCATGCGCATCGAACCGGCCTTCCTGTTTGACCTCGACGGCACGCTGGTCGACAGCGTCTATCAGCACGTACTCGCCTGGAAGCACGCGCTGGATGCCGAGGGCATCGAGCTCTCGGTCTGGCGCATCCATCGCAAGATCGGCATGAGCGGTGGTCTCTTCACCAACCAGCTTCTGCGCGAGATCGGGGTGGAGATCAGCGAGGAGCGCATCGACCGGCTGCGCCGCGCGCACGCGGCATCCTACCAGCAGCAGGCAGGCCAGATCCGTCCGCTGCCGGGCGCGCGTGAATTGCTGCAATGGCTGTCGGAAGCGAAAATCCCATGGGCGATCGCAACCAGCGGCCGGATGGAGACCGCGGCCGTGAACCTCGCTTCGCTCGGCGTCGATCCGCAACGCACGCCCGTGGTGACGCGCGACCAGGTCAAATATGCAAAGCCCGATCCCGATTTGTTTCTCGCTGCCGCGGCGCGGCTCAATGCGCCGATCGAGACGGCGGTCGTGGTCGGCGACAGCGTCTGGGACATGATGGCGGCCGTCCGCTGCCGCGCGCTGGGCGTCGGCCTCTTGAGCGGCGGCTACGGGCCGGACGAGCTGCGCCAATCCGGCGCCTTCCGCGTCTATGACGATCCCGCCGACATGCTGCGCCGGATCGACGAGGTCGGCGGCCGTCGCTAGCGCCCGCGCGAGGAGAGGGCGGGTGGCGCTTTCTTCCTGGTTCTTGCCTGACCTGGGATCATTGCCGGCGCCTGTCGAAGTTCCTTCGCGCCTTTGGGCCTCTCTTGGTCCTTCCTCAGATCAGCGAATTCTTGCCTGAGCAGGTCCACGACGGTTCTGACTTTGGGGAGATCCGCCATGCGCTTGTGGCAGATGATAGCGAGTTCTGCGCGGAGCGAGGCTGGAAGCTCGAGCTTGAGCTCGACGAGTTCGCCCGGTCGCCTGAGTCGATGGGACGTCTTCAGAAGGATCATCGCACCGACGCCTGCCTGGCAGGCCGCGACCTGTACGCTGTAATCGTCGGACGTGAAAGCGGGACGAAAGTCCGCGATCCTGGCCGCTAGCTCCGGATTCGGGCTCGTCATCTCACGCTCTCCCGCCCATGCGATCCAGTCGAGGTCGCGGAAATCGTATTTCGCGGGCAGTCTGCGTGCGTAATCCCTGCTCGCATACGCGCCGATCGGAACGACAACTTCATCGACCGTGATCAGATCAGGATCATCGGACGGATGTCTCCTGAGTGCGATGTCCGCCTCGCCGAGCGAGAGATTCAAGCGTTGCGTGCTGGCCAGAACTTCGAGCGTGATCTGTGGATGCTTTCTCTTGAGCTTCTCCGCGATCGGCGCCAGGAAATCGAAAGCGAACGAGGGGGCCGCCGTGATGCGCACGCGGCCGCTCACGGGCGAGTTCTTCGCATCGAGTGAGCGATTGGCTTCGGTCGCCCATTGCGCCATGCCTTGCGCGGCGGGAAGCAGCCCCGTACCTGCTTTTGTCAAGGCGATGCCCTGGCTCTTGCGGACGAAAAGCGGCTCGCCGAGTCCGTACTCCATCTCTGCGATCCTGCGGCTCAAAGTGGGTTGGCTGACTTTGAGGCGTCGCGCCGCGCCACTCAGGCTCCCGGCGTCGCAAATGGCCAGAAAAATGCGGAGGTCATCCCATTGCAGGTCCACGTTCACTCCTCAGGCTCAGCCGGAGCTATCCAATTATGTATGGCAACATAGGAACTTAGGCGATTGCTATTCTATCGGTCCAGGGCAAAAGCGGCAGCAGAAACGAGGAAGACAATCATGCTCCGCAAATCAGGACTCCTTTTCATTGGCGCCCTTGCCATTGTCGCGCTTTCCGCATGCGCACAGACATCCCATCCAACGCAGCATGCCGGTCTCGGCAAGCCTGTCAGCTCGTCGGCCATGGAAGCGCTGATTGATAAGCCGGGCCCCATCGAGGTTGAGACGGTTGCCAGCGCGGATTGGGTCGCCGATCTATCGGGGCTGCTCAATCTGAAGGACCCCCAAGCCGTGCAGGCAGGGCTCACGGATCACGAGGAGCCGATCCAGATCTACACCCATCTTGTGAAACATCCGACCGAAGGATTCTATATGGTCGACACCGGTGTTTCGAAGCGGTTTGTCGAGGACCCCAAGAGCTTGGGGGTCGGATGGGTGGTGCGGAACTTCGCAAAGCTCGACAAGATGCAAGTCCGGCAAGACCCTCTGTCGATCATCAAATCGGAAGCGGCTCGCCTCAAAGGGGTGCTCATGACCCATCTTCATCTCGATCATATCTCCGGGATGCCGGACATTCCGAACGATGTGCCGTTCTATACAGGTCCTGGAGAGGCCGGGGAGAAGAAGTTCGAGAACGTCTTCGTCGAGGGGATGGAAAACGCCTTCTTTGAGGGCCGGCCAGCCATACAGGAATTTCAGTTTACCAAGGATCCGGACGGGACTTTCAAAGGGGTGATCGATGTCTTCGGTGACGGCTCGTTGTTCGCAATCCTGACTCCCGGACACACGGCAGGCCATGTTTCCTATCTCGCCCGAACGCCGACAGGTCCGGTGCTCCTCACTGGCGACGCTTGCCACACGCGCTGGGGCTGGGAGCACAGCGTCGAACCTGGGAGTTTTACATTCGACCGGGAAGAGGAACGGAAGAGCTTGCTTGCGTTGAGGGCCTTGAGTGAACGTCACCCGAAAATGATCGTGAAATTGGGTCATCAGCCCTAACGCTGCGAGGCCAGCTTCTTCTCCGCCGATGAACCTTCCCGCGGAATCCGGGCACAAAGGGAGACAGCCCTTACCTCCGCGGGACCCTCATGAAATGGCTTAGCCTCGTCTGCCTGCTCATACTCGCCACCAACGCGCGTGCGGCTTCTCCAGAGCAGCACTACCTTGATCTGCGTGATCGCTACATCGCAAAATTCGCCAAGGCTCCCGAAAACGACGAAACCAACAAGCAGCACGACGCAGCAATCAAGGAGCTGTCTGAGGTGCTGCGCGGCCTTATCGGACCTGTGACGATCAAGGGGCTTCCCGCCGAGGCAACCTCCAACGTCGACACGCTGTACAAGGACGACATCGGCTTCGGCCATCTCGACGGGCTCGTTTTCAGGAGCGAAGGCGACAAGACGAACGTCGTGGTGACGACCACGGGGCTGCTCAAGCACTGGCTCGGCGATCACCGCAAAGACAGCATGCCGCAGGAGATCGACGCCGCGTTCAAATCGGAAGAGTTCTACTATGCTGCCATCCAGGACGCCGCCTTCGCCAAATATGCGGAGCTGCCGATCACCAAGCCTGCAGCGGCGAGTATCGCGATCGCCGTGCTGGGCCTGCGCGGCAATGGCGAGATCAAGGGGCTGCCTAGCGAAATCGACGTGGTCGTGATCCAGGGCGAGAATGTCTTTTTCGTCGCGGTCCGCGACGCCGTGAAGACGGCAGAGATCCCGGCCTGCGAGCAGGTCTGGAAACAGATGATGGCAAAGCCCCTCAACAAGAAGGACCCGCGGGGCGATATGGCCCGCGAGGACCACGCGATGACCGCATACACGGCGTGCTTCGCCAAGGCGGCCCCAAACCAAAGCTGGTTCGCAACGGCCATCAAGAAGGCGCAGAGCCAGATCGAGCTATTGCCGTTGCGATAGTCTTGGTGCGCGTCTCGCCGAAAAATGCGTGGGCGCTCCTGAAAGCATGACCGACGGAAGCACTATTTACGCGCCGTGATCATCTCCAGTTCGATCGCAGTGCCCATCGCGGCATATCCTGCGCGGTTGGGGTGGAGCTTGTCGCCCGGTCCACCCGTCGATGAATTGGGCTGCATCGCGGCCTTGATCTCGCCGGTCGCGGCATCGAACGTCACCGCGTCGAAATCGGCGACGCCGTCGAAAATCTTGCTCGTGCGCAGGAACTCGTTGAGCGCCTTGCGCTTGGCGTCGACCTCAACGCGGCCGTGCGTCACGATGATGCTGTGCAGCGCCGATGTCAGGGTCGCGGCAACGATCGTCACGCCGGGGATGCGCTCGCGCAGCCGCGCGACGCCGCTGGAATAGCCGTCCTCCACCGTCTTCACGGCCGCATCGGCTGCCCCGAAGTCGTTGATGCCTTCCATCCAGATCACCGCAGCGACACCCGGCAGGCTGATGACGTCACGATCGAGCCGCGAGATTGCCGAAGGGCCGCCCGCAAACGGCTTGTCCGGGGAATAATCCGATGGGCCTGCGACCTGGTTGCCACCGATGCCTTGATTGACGACGACGTATTCGTCACCGAAACGCGCATGCAACCGGCGCGACAGGACGTCCGGCCAGCGGTCATCGCCGTTGATCGTGGTCCCGGTGCCGTCCGTGATCGAGTCGCCAAAGGCGACGATCAATTGGGTACGATCGGCGACGCTCATGTCGACCTCATCCAGGAAGTACCAGGAGGTGGTGGAGAACGGGAAGCCGGCCTCGGCGATCTCGCTGCTCCTGGAACCATCACCGGGCGCGGTCAGATAGGATGTGGTCAGCGCCTTTGCGTGCCACGTCATCGGACCGCTCTCTCCGGCCACGTGGAAGCTGACTGCAAGCTTCCGGCCTCCGAGCAGCGCCGCGGTGGAGGGGCCGACAAACCCGAGCGTGACGGGATCGGAGACAACGCTTTCGCCCGCAGGGATCGTGATGAGGGACTTGCCGCCGAACCGAGCCGCAACATTGGTGCCCTCGACAATGGCGGCGCCGCTCTGCTGCAAGCCGACGAATACGTCATCGAATGTCGCCGGCCGTGTTCCAAACACGTTCGACAGCCGAATGCGGGTCTGGCCTCCCCACACATCAGGCCGAACGACGAGGCGAAAGCTCTGATCCCGAGCGCCCAGCTCCGGAGAGGGAAAGGCAAATCGGAGCTCGGGCTGCGCGGTCGCATTCCCTGCCGGATAGGGCCCCTGAGCCGAGCCGGTCCAACTCGCGATCCAGCGGTCCGCACGCGCCGGCACCGACAACGCTAGCAGGGCGACAACGGTCCCCACGGCGCGCGCGAAACCCTGCATCAGCGTCTCCTCTCGATGCCATTTTTGGTTGCAGGCAGTCTGCTCCGCCAGGCAAGATGCGCGGCCCTCATGCCTGAGGGCCCGGCGACCTCTCGAATTCAATCGCAATTTTCGCCAGCGCGTTGGACTGTCCCCACGGGATTACCGGCATCAGCAGCAGAGCTGACGGATATCGGAGCGACGCCGTTAAAGCGTCCCACCGAGATTCCAGCCGCGGCCGCCCTCGCCAAAAATCTCGTAGCCCGTCGGCGTCACCGCGACGGTATCCTCGAGCTTGATGAAGCCACGCTTGGGATGCTTCATCGTGGTCTCGATCGAAACCACCATGCCGGGCTCTAGCGGCAGCCGTGCGTCGGGATCATCGTAGGGAACCGGACCCTTGGCGGTCAGGCGAGGGGCCTCGTGGCTGACGAGGCCCATGCCGTGAGCCAGGAAGTCCGTGCAGTCACGCTGGCTGATCTTGGCCAACTCTTGCTCGGCCGCGGCATAGATGGCGCCGCCAAGTGCACCAGGCCGCACGGCGGCAAAGGCTGCGCGCTGGACGACCTCGATCTCGGCCAGCAAGTCCTTCAACTCGGCGTCCGGCTCGCCCAGCACGGCCATGCGGGCGAGGTCGCCGATATAACCATGGTAGTTTCCACCCGAGTCGAGCGAGAGCACGTCGCCTTGCTCCCAGCGCTGCGGCGACGGCGCCCGATTGTGGCTGTTGCCGCAGGCAAGCAGGCAATACTCAAAGGTCAGCCCACGCTGCACCTCCGCGACGCGCAAGGCGTCGGACAGCTGCCGCTTGGTCGTGCCCGGACCGTGCTTCGAAATCACCTCCAGCATGGAGGCGATGACGAGCTCCGATGCCGTCTTGAGCTCGGCAAGCTCCGCCGCCGACTTGACCGCACGCAAGCGCTCCAGCACGAAAAGCGCGTCCTTGAACTCGGCACCGGGCAGGGCGTCGGCAAGCGCCCTCCCTGCGTCCATCGGCAGGAACGCCATCTCGACCCCGACCCGCTTCACCGGCACACCAGCGTCCTTCAGGACGTTAACGGCGCAGGTGACGGCGTCGACCGAGCCGCTCGACTCGGTCCGGAGCTGCGACACCCAGGGCGGCGCCACGGCGCGTTGATGGGTCTCCAGACGATGCCCGACATAGATGGCCTTGCCGGGCGCGCCCTTGGGATAGACCAGGACCGGCAGATATCGGCTGACGCCCATCGCATCCATGTAGTCGAAGAAGATCGCGCGCTCGGCCCCGAGCAGGTACTGCACGTTGTGCTTTGAGGTCGCAATCAGGACGTCGAGGCCGGCGGCCTCCATCAGACGGTCGAGCTTGGCGGCATCGAATGGAATGGCGCGGGACTCAGATCCGCGGGCGACGTGCTCCTGCATGATGGACCTCCCATTGAAGCGGCGGTTTGGATCGCCTGTGTTCGTTGCAGCGCCACCCGATTAACAGTCGTCGGATGGTCGCTGATCGGTCGCGGATTGTGAGCCGGGAGCGGGGTTCCGGGTAGCTGCGGAATTGTCCGGCCTGATCTGCGCACCCATATCCGTAATTCGCATAAGGTATATTATGGAATATATTTATATCAAATTAGATCAGATATTTAGACGGAATTCCTGACACCACGCATTCGATTGCGCCCTCAACTCGTCGCAGCCGTTGAGCTCGTAACCGCGATCGGGCGCTACTTTGCATGGGGTTGTTTTGCGGATTTTGATGGCGTGCACGCACCTTGCGAAAGCCGATATTGCCGCGGCTTGGCTCGGCTGCAATAAGCGACACCTCGCGAGATCGCAGATGACCTCATGGCCTTCCGTCCGTATAGGTTTGCGTCTCAGAACAACAACAAACCTTTTGGGAGCAAACCCCCGATGAGCTTTTCCCGACGCACGCTTCTCAAGGCCTCCGCCGCGACCGCGGTCCTCAGCGGTATCGGCGCCCCCCATGTGGCGCGCGCCCAGACGGCCCAGTTTGCGTACAAATACGCCAACAACCTGCCGGACACCCATCCGCTGAACATCCGCGCCAAGGAGATGGCCGCGGCGATCAAGAGCGAGACAGACGGCAAGTTCGACCTCCAGATCTTCCCGAACAACCAGCTCGGCTCGGACACCGACATGCTGAGCCAGATCCGCTCCGGTGGCGTCGAGTTCTTCACGCTGTCCGGCCTGATCCTGGCGACGCTGGTGCCGGCGGCCTCGATCAACGGCATCGGCTTCGCATTCCCGGACTACGACACGGTCTGGAAGGCCATGGACGGCGACCTCGGCGCCCATGTACGCGGCGAGATCAAGAAGGCCGGCCTCGAGGTCATGGACAAGATCTGGGACAACGGTTTCCGCCAGACCACGTCCTCGACCAAGCCGATCAACGGCCCGGACGACCTGAAGGGTTTCAAGATCCGCGTGCCGGTGTCGCCGCTATGGACCTCGATGTTCAAGGCGTTCGATGCGGCGCCCGCCTCGATCAATTTCAGCGAGGTCTATTCGGCGCTCCAGACCAAGGTCGTCGAAGGCCAGGAGAACCCCCTGGCGATCATCTCGACTGCAAAGCTCTACGAGGTGCAGAAATACTGCTCGCTGACCAACCACATGTGGGACGGCTTCTGGTTCCTGGCGAACCGCCGTGCCTGGGAAAAGCTCCCACAGGATGTCCGCGCCATCGTCGCCAAGAATATCAACGCCGCCGCGCTCAAGGAGCGCGAAGACACCGCCAAGCTCAACGCCAACCTCCAGCAGGAACTGGCGGGCAAGGGCCTGACCTTCAACCAGCCGACGACTGCGCCGTTCCGCGACAAGCTGCGTAGCGCCGGCTTCTATGCCGAATGGAAAGGCAAGTATGGCGACCAGGCCTGGGACCTGCTGGAAAAGGCCGTCGGCAAGCTGTCGTAACGCACAAAGGCCGTCATGGCTCACATCGAGGTTCAGGTGACCGAGGTGGTGGGCGAGGTGACTGTGCAGTCCCCTCGCCGACCTTCGTTTCTGGCTTCGCTGGAGCGCGTGCTCGGCTTCATCGTCGAGATCCCGGCGGCGATCCTGGTGGTCGCCGAGATCGTCATTCTGTTCGCCGGCGTCGTCGCACGCTACGGCTTTCACCGGCCGCTGATCTGGTCGGACGAACTCGCATCCATCCTGTTCCTGTGGCTTGCGATGCTGGGCGCGGCTGTGGCGTTCCGCCGCTCCGAGCACATGCGCATGACGGCGATCGTCGCGAGCGCGAGCCCCGCGATGCGCGCCTATCTCGATCTCGTGGCGGTCTGCGCCGCGCTGGCGTTCCTCGTGATGATCGTCTGGCCGTCCTACGACTACGCCTATGAGGAAAGCTTCATCACGACGCCCGCGCTGCAGATCTCAAACATGTGGCGCGCCGCTGCGCTACCGATCGGCATCTGCCTGATGGCGGTGTTTGCGGTGCTGCGCCTGCTGCGCGCCGCCGACTATCGCACCGTGCTGACGGCCGCCGTGACCGTTGCCGCCGTCGTCGGTTTGTTCTGGCTCGCCGAGCCGTACTTGCGGACGCTCGGCAATCTCAACCTGGTGATATTCTTCGTCGGCGTCGCCGGCTTCTGCGTCTTTGCCGGCGTTCCCATTGCGTTCGGCTTTGGCCTTGCGATCTTCGGCTATCTTGCGCTGACCACGCGCACGCCGGTGATGGTGCTGGTCGGGCGGATGGACGAGGGCATGAGTCATCTGATCCTGCTCTCGGTGCCGCTGTTCGTATTCCTGGGACTTTTGATCGAGATGACCGGCATGGCGCGGGCCATGGTCGCGTTCCTGGCGAGCCTGCTCGGTCATGTCCGCGGCGGGCTGCATTACGTGCTGGTCGGCGCCATGTACCTGGTCTCCGGCATCTCCGGCGCCAAGGCAGCCGACATGGCCGCGGTCGCGCCGGTGCTGTTCCCAGAAATGAAGCAGCGCGGCGCCAAGCCCGGCGATCTCGTCGCCCTGCTCGCGGCCACCGGCGCGCAGACCGAAACCATTCCGCCCAGCCTCGTGCTGATCACCATCGGCTCGGTCACGGGCGTCTCGATTGCCGCGCTGTTCACCGGCGGCCTGCTGCCGGGCGGGGTGCTCGCCCTGACGCTCTGCATGCTGGTCTGGCGGCGCTACCGCCACGAGGACATGAGCCATGTCCGCCGCGCCAGTGCGGGCGAGATCGGCAAGACCTTCGTCATCGCCCTGCCCGCGCTCGCGCTGCCCTTCGTGATCCGCTACGCCGTGGTCGAGGGGATCGCGACCGCGACCGAGGTCTCGACCATCGGTATCGTCTATGGCGTGCTGGTCGGCCTTTTGATCTACCGCCGCTTCGACTGGCGACGGCTGTTTCCGATGCTGGTCGAGACTGCCGCGCTGTCGGGGGCGATCCTCCTGATCATCGGCACCGCCACGGGCATGGCCTGGGGCCTGACGCAATCGGGCTTCTCGCGCTCGCTTGCGTCCGCCATGACCGGACTGCCCGGCGGCTCTGCGTCCTTCATCGCGGTCTCGATCCTGGCCTTCACCATCCTCGGCAGCGTGCTGGAAGGCATTCCCGCCATCGTGCTGTTCGGGCCGCTTCTGTTTCCGATCGCGCGCGCCGTCGGCGTGCACGAGGTGCACTATGCCATGGTCATCATCCTCGCCATGGGCATCGGCCTGTTCGCCCCGCCCTTCGGCGTCGGCTATTATGCCGCCTGCGCGATTGGACGCGTTGACCCCGCCGAAGGCATCAGGCCAATCTGGGGCTACCTACTGGCGTTGCTCGTAGGATTGATTATCGTTGCGATCTTCCCGTGGATTTCGATCGGATTCCTTTGAAGCGTTGAGGGAGTGTGCCGATGAGTGAGACGCAGAACCCCTACAATATCGGCCTGGACAAGACGCCCGCGAACTACGTGCCCTTGAGCCCGCTGAGCTTCCTCGCGCGCAGCGCCGCCGTCTATCCCGACCATGTCAGCACCGTCTATGAAGGCCGCAGTTTTACCTGGGCCGAGACCTATCAGCGGTGCCGGCGCTTTGCATCGTATCTGGCAGGCAAGGGCATCGGCACCAGTGACACCGTGGCGGCCATGCTGCCGAACGTGCCGGCGATGAACGAGGTGCACTTCGCGGTCCCCATGACCGGCGCGGTGCTCAATGCTTTGAACATCCGCCTCGATGCGCCCTCGATCGCGTTCCAGCTCGATCACGGCGCGGCCAAGATCATCCTGGTCGATCCCGAGTTTGCCGGTGTCATCACCGATGCGCTGGCGCAGATGAAGGGACCAAAGCCGTTCGTGATCGACGTCGACGACGCTTCGTTCAAGGGTGGCAAGCGCATCGGCGAGATCGAGTATGAGGCAGCGGTCGCGCAGGGCGATCCCGGCTTCAACGCGATCCCGCCGCAGGACGAATGGGACGCGATCGCACTGAGCTACACCTCGGGCACCACGGGTAATCCCAAGGGCGTGGTCACCCATCACCGCGGCGCGTATTTGAACGCCGTCAGCAACATCCTCGCCGGCAATCTCGGCCAGCACCCGGTGTACCTCTGGACGCTGCCGATGTTCCATTGCAACGGCTGGTGCTTCCCCTGGACCATTGCCGCAGCCGCCGGCATTAACGTCTGCCTGCGCAAGGTTGAGCCGACAAAGATCTTCGAACTGATCAAGACGCATGGCGTCACCCATATGTGCGGCGCGCCGATCGTCTACAACACGCTGATCAACGCACCCGATGCGCCCAAGGAAACTTCGACGGGAACGGCTGCGCGGCGCGTCGTCGGCCTGATTGCAGGCGCCGCTCCGCCGGTTGCGGTGCTCGAGGGCGCCGAAAGCATCGGCATCAAGCTCACGCACGTTTATGGGCTCACCGAGGTCTATGGCCCTGCCTCCGTCTGCGCCGAGCAGCCGGGCTGGGACGAGCTGTCCGCGCCCGAGCGCGCGCGGATGAAGCGGCGGCAGGGCGTGCCCTACCCGCTGGAGGAAGGCGTCACCGTCATCAATCCGCAGACCATGCAGGAGGTGCCGCGAGACGGCGAGACCATCGGCGAGGTCATGTTCCGCGGCAACATCGTGATGAAGGGCTATCTGAAGAACGACAAGGCCACCAAAGAGGCCTTCGAAGGCGGCTGGTTTCACACCGGCGATCTCGGCGTGCTCGACGAGCACGGTTACGTCATCATCAAGGACCGCTCCAAGGACATCATCATCTCCGGCGGCGAGAACATTTCGTCGGTCGAGGTCGAGGACATCCTCTACAAGCACCCGGCCGTACTGTTCGCCGCGGTCGTGGCCAAGCCGGACGCGAAATGGGGCGAGGTGCCCTGCGCCTTCGTCGAGCTGAAGGAGGGTGCGAGCGCAAGCGAAGCCGACATCATCGCCTTCTGCCGCTCGCATATGTCCGGTTTCAAGACCCCGAAGGCGGTCGTGTTCGGGCCGATCCCCAAGACGTCCACCGGCAAGATCCAGAAATTCCTGCTGCGCAACCAGGTGGACTCGGCGAAGGCGATCTCGGCCTGATTCGCCCGTTATCTGCGATCGAGGCTCGGGTTCCCGTGAAAGTCCGGAAACGGCCGGAAAAGATTTGAAAAAAATCCCGGCCCGCCTACGGTTTCGCAAGGTCGGATTCGCTGATTCCCGAACGAGGCGCTGCGCGATTGGCGCGGCGAGGCGACCGGCTCGGTGGGGCGCTTCATGCGATATGTCTTGCGCACAGACGCATCTTTGCGTCTGGCGCCGCTATTGATGATCGGATTGCTGCCGGGCATCGCGCACGCGCAAGGCCTGCCGGAGGCTCCCGTCGGTGCGCCTGCGCCGGAGCAGACCACCGCTCCCACACCTTCCCCGCAAGTAACCCAAACGCCCGCAGGTCCGGCGTCGCCAGCGACCACGAGTGCGGGCAACGCGGCCGCCCTCAGCAGCAGCGTCGTCACGGGCGGCACGACCTCACCTCCCGCCGGCAGCAATCCAACCAGTCAGCCGAGCATCGCTGCTACGGCCATGGCGCCGCCTTCGGGTGTGAACGCCGGCTTCAGCCTGGCATCTCCGTCCGGGCCGTTGGCGCTGGCGCAGGCCGAAACCGCGCAAGCGACTTTCCTCGCAATGACGCAGTTCACACAGACGCTGCTTGATCCTGCGATCGACGGCCGAGCAGCGGACGCCTCGCCAGCGCTCGCCGACGAAACATTGGCAGCCTACGCGGCAATCCCGTCAGATCGAATGCGCGGCGGTGTCGGGCGCGAGGTCTACGAGGCCGTCTACGGCAAAATGCCCCTCACCGGCTCCTCTTATGCGCCGCATTGGAACGTCTGGGCTTCGGGCATCGGCGGCTCGCAAGTGGCGGGCAGCAACGCCGCGCCGGGCGCGGGTTCATCGAGCCGGATTTTTGCAACCGCGGTCGGCGCCGATTACTCCCTGTCGCCGCAAACGCGGCTTGGCTTTGCGATGGCCGGCGGCGGCACCAATTTCGCCGGCAGCGCCGGCAGCGGCCGCTCCGATCTGTTTCAGGCAGGCGCCTTCGTCAGGCGTACGGTCGGGCAGGCCTATGTCGCCACAGCGCTCGCCTATGGCTGGCAGGCGATCACCAGCGATCATCCCGGCATCGACCAACTCAATGCGGCCTTCAACGCCAATGCCTATTCCGGCCGTGTCGAGACCGGCTACCGCTTCACGACGCCTTGGCTCGGCGTGACCGCCTACGCCGCTGGACAGTTCATGGCCTTCAGCCTGCCGGCCAATGCGACCCAACCGACTTTTGCTACGAACGCCTTTGTAGCGGCCTTCGGCAGCGATCGTGTCACCGATAGCCGCAGCGAACTGGGCATGCGCACCAACACGTCCTTCGCGCTCCAGGGCGGTGTGCTGAATTTACGCACGCACCTCACATGGGCGCATGATTTCAGCGCCGCAAGCACGGTTGCACCGGCCTTCCAGGCGCTGCCCGGGCTCGGCTACGTCGCCAGCGGGGCGGCGCTGGCACCGAACGCAGCGCTTGCGGGCGGGGCGATCGAATTGAAATGGCTCAACGGCTGGGCCGCGGCCGCAAGCTTCGACGGCGAATTCGCCAGTCAGGTGCGGTCCTATACCGGCAAGGCCGTCATGCGCTACGCCTGGTAGGACTCACGCTCAACGCGTTTCCAGCCGCATACCGTCATACGCCGGCACCACGCCCGCCGGCAGCTTATGCCTCACCACCTCGTAATCGACGTCCGCGGTCATGTTGGTGATGACGGCGCGCTTCGGCTTGAAGCGCTCGATCCAGGACAGCGCGTCGTTGATGCTGAAATGGCTGACGTGACCGGTGTAACGCAGGCCATCGACGATCCACAGATCTAGATTTTCCAGGGCGCCCCAGCTTTCGCGCGGAATGTCGTTGAGGTCGGGCGTGTAGGCGGCATCGCCAATGCGGTAGCCGAGCGCGGGGATCTGGCCGTGCTGCACGAGGAAGGCCGTCATCTTCACCGCGCCCCCCTTCCCCAAAATGGTCTGGGTCTCGCCCGCCTCGATGGAGTGCCGCGTCAGGATTGGCGGATAGTCGCTGCCCTCCGGCGAGATGAAACAATAGGAGAACCGCGCCATGATGTCCTTGGCGGTCGACTGATTGAAATAGGTCGGAATGCGCTTGCGCATATGCAGCACGACCGAGCGCAGATCGTCCATGCCGTGGGTCTGGTCGGCATGCTCATGGGTCAGGAACACGGCGTCGATGTGATCGACATTGGCGTCGATGAGCTGCTCGCGCAGGTCGGGCGAGGTGTCGATCACGATCCGCGTGGTGCCGTGCTCGCCGGCCTGCTCGACCAGCAGTGAGCAGCGGCGGCGGCGGTTCTTTGGATTGTTGGGATCGCAGGCGCCCCAGCCGAGCGCCGGGCGCGGCACGCCGGCAGAGGAGCCGCAGCCCAGAATCGTCAGCGTCAGTGTCATGCGGCGTCCCTGGTTCAGGCCTTCACCCTGGAGAACAGGCGGAAGAAGTTTTCGGTGGTCTGGCGCGAGATCTGCTCGAGCGATACGCCGCGCGTCTCGGCGAGCACCTTTGCTACCTCCACAACATAAGCCGGCTCGTTGCGTTTTCCCCGGAATTTGCCCGGCGCGAGATAGGGCGAATCCGTTTCCACGAGGATGCGGTCCGCTGGAAGCTCGGCCGCGAGCGCGCGCAAGGCTTCCGACTTCTTGAAGGTCAGGATGCCCGTGAAACCGATGTATAGCCCGAGTGAAATCGCTTTCAGCGCAAGCTCACGTCCGCCGGTGTAACAATGCAGCACGGCGGCAAATGATCCTTTCGCGACTTCCTCCTCCAGGATGCGCCCACAATCCTCGTCCGCCTCGCGGGTGTGGATCACGAGCGGCAGGCCGGTTGCGCGTGCCGCGGCAATATGGGCGCGAAAGCCCCTCGCCTGCGCCTGCGGCGAGCCGTTGTCGTAGAAATAGTCAAGCCCAGCCTCCCCAAGCGCAACTACTTTGGGATGCTTCGTCAGCGCGATCAGCTCGTCCGGCGGGATGCCGTCCTCTTCATCCGCATTGTGCGGATGGGTGCCGACCGAACAATAGACATTGTCGTAGCGCTCGGCGATCGAGATGAGCTGGTCGAGCTTGCGCACCCGCGTCGAGATCGTGACCATGCGGCCAACGCCTGCGGCAGCCGCACGCGACACGATCCCGTCGAGATCGTCCGAGAAATCCGGAAAATCCAGATGGCAGTGACTGTCGACCAGCATCGTCCGGGCCTTAGGCAGCCGACTCGACGTAGCGCGGGAACGCCGGCGTCGGCGCAGGAAGCGCCGAGCCGGGCGCGATCCGCTTCTCGCCGCCGAGCATCGCGAAGGTGCGTTCGCCTTCGGGGATACCGAGGCTATCGAGCAGCTTGGCCGAGGCGCTCGGCATCGCGGGCTGGGTCAGGACCGCGATCTGACGCACGACTTCGGCGGTCACATACAGGACCGTCTTCTGCCGCGCCGGATCGGTCTTCGCCAGCGCCCAGGGCGCCTCGCCCGCGAAATAGCGGTTGGCTTCGGCGACCACGGCCCATACCGCGTTGAGCCATTGATGGATTTGCTGCGTCGCCATCGCTTCGCGCGCAAGCGCGATCATGCCGTCAGCCTGCGCCAGCATCGCCTTGTCGTTGTCGCTGAACTCGCCGGGCTCCGGGAGCACGCCACCGAGCTGCTTGGCGATCATCGACAGCGAGCGCTGTGCGAGATTGCCGAGATCGTTGGCGAGATCCGCATTGATGCGCGCGACGATGGCTTCATGGTTGTAGTTGCCATCCTGGCCGTACGGCACCTCGCGCAGAAAGAAATAGCGCATTTGGTCGACGCCATACTGATCCGCGAGATTGAAGGGATCGACGACATTGCCGACCGACTTCGACATCTTCTCGCCCCTGTTGAACAGGAAGCCATGGGCATAGACCCGCTTCGGCACGGGAATGCCGGCTGACATCAGGAATGCAGGCCAGTAGACTGCATGGAAGCGGATGATGTCCTTGCCGATGATATGGACATCGGCCGGCCAATAGCGCCAATTGCCATCGCTCTCGTCGGGAAAGCCGACGCCGGTGATGTAGTTGGTCAGCGCATCGACCCAGACATACATCACGTGTTCTTCGTCGCCGGGCACTTTCACGCCCCAGTCGAAGGTGGTGCGCGAGATCGAGAGATCGCGCAGGCCGCTTCTGACGAAGCTCACCACCTCGTTCTTGCGCGCATCCGGACCGATGAACTCGGGATTGTCCTCATAGAGCTTCAGGAGCCTGTCCTGATAGGCAGACAATCGGAAGAAATAGCTCTTCTCCTCCACCCATTCGACCGGCGTACCCTGCGGGCCGAGCCGCACGCCGTCATCGTTCAGGCGCGTCTCGTCCTCAGCATAGTACGCCTCGTCGCGCACCGAGTACCAGCCGGCGTAGGTGTCGACGTAGATGTCGTCGCTCGCAGCCATCCGCCGCCAGATCTCCTGGCTGGAGCGATGATGCTGCTCCTCGGTGGTGCGGATGAAACGGTCGAACGAGACGTCGAGCCGCTGATCCATCTCCCTGAAGCGGTTGGCGTTACGCGTCGCGAGCGCCGACGGCGTCAGCCCCTCGTTCTGCGCGGTCTGGATCATCTTCAGCCCGTGCTCGTCGGTACCGGTCAGGAAGAACACGTCCTTGCCCTCGAGCCGCGCAAAGCGCGCGAGCACGTCGGCCGAGATCGCCTCGTAGGCGTGGCCGATATGGGGCTGACCATTGGGATAGGCGATCGCGGTCGTGATGTAGAAGGCATTTTCGCGCGACGGCGCGGCCACTGGCGCGGCGGCCTGCGGAGCGACTACTTTCTTCGCAGGCGTGCGCGGCGCTTTCGGCTTCGCAACTTTCGGAAGAGCCGCGGCGGCGGCCGGCGCCGCGGGAGGCGCAGCCACCACGGTCGTCGTCACGGCCTTGGCCGGTTTCCCGGCGGCCTTCTTCTTGGCCGCGAGCTGCTTCTTCGCGCTCTCCTTACTGGCCTTCTTCGGCGTCTTGGTCACGCGCGCCTTGGCCTTGGACTTCTTCGCTGTCTTGGCAGCAACCTTGCTGGTCTTTTTGACAGCCTTGCGCGCTCGCGACTTGGCCGACCGCTTCGCAGCCTTCTTGGCGGTTTTCTTGGCCGTTTTCTTGGCGGTCTTCTTCGCAGCCTTTTTGCCGCTCTTGCGTTTGACGGTTTTCTTAGCTCGCGTTGCCACCACGAATTCCTTTACGGCTCTCAAAAAAATGGAAACCAGCGCCTAGCGCGTTGCGTCCGCGAGCCAGCCGAACACCGAAAAAACCAGCGGCTTGCGCTCCAGATTGTAGGTTTCGGTGTCGCGTGCGGCGCGGACGATCTTTTCCCATACCTCCGCAAGCCGTGCAAGGCGCGGCAGGTTCTGGTTGGCGCTGGCCTCATCCGCATGCAACCGCTCGGCGATCCAGCGGTCGATGCCGTCGATGAAGGCCGCGAGCGCCACGCGGTCGCTGGTGCCAAGCGAATCGCCGAGCGTGTGTAACTCCTTTGGATCGACCTGCGGCAGGCGCGCAAGCAGCGCCGCGGTACGCTGCTGGAGCTTCAGCGCATCGCCGCCGAGCAGCGTCAGCGCCCGTGCGACGCTGCCCTCGGCAGCCTCTGCCGCCTCTCGCAGAGCTGGATCGCTCACGTCAAGATCGGCGGCCACGGCCGCAGCGCCGATCACGTCGTCGATCGCCAGCGAGCGCAGCCGCAGCTTGCGGCAGCGCGACTGGATCGTCGCCAGCACCCGCGCCGGCGCGTGGCTGACCAACAGGAACAGCGATTGCTGCGGCGGCTCCTCAAGGATCTTCAGCAGCGCGTTCGCCGCGTTCGGATTGAGCTCGTCGACGGTATCGACGATGCAGACGCGCCAGCCTTCGGCAGCCGCCGTCGAGCCGAAAAACGCTATCGTCTCGCGCGTCTCGTCGACCGTGATGACCGTCCGCATTACGCCGCGATCGTTCGCAGTGCGCTCGAGCGTCAACAGTCCGCCATGTGAGCCGGCGGCAACCTGGCGCGCCACGGCGTCGTTCGGATCGATCGACAGATCCTCGGCCCGCTGCACGGCGGGCCCGAGCGGCTGGCCGTGTGCGAGCACGAAACGCGCCATCCGGTACGCCAGCGTCGCCTTGCCGATACCTTGCGGTCCGCCGATCAGCCAGGCATGCGGAATGCGCCCGCTGCGATAGGCGGTGAGCAGCGCCACTTCGGCTTCGCGATGGCCGAACAGGCGGCTGGTCTCGCGCGGATGCGGGATCGCGGTCTCGCGCTCGGTCTGGCGCGGGCTCATGCGGACGCAGCCTTCGTCGGCGCGCTGAACACGCGATCGCGCAACGCCGCCCAGATTCGCGCGGCGACCGTGTCCGCGTCGCCGCTGGCGTCGATCAGCACGCAGCGACCGGGATCGCCGGCTGCGATCTTGCGATAGGCCTCGCGCAGATCCTGGTGGAATTTCAGGCTCTCGCCCTCGAAGCGATCCGGCGTGCCGCTACCACGCCGAGCGGCCGCGCGTTGGAGACCGATCTCAACCGGCAGATCGAGGATGATCGTGACGTCCGGCTTGAGATCTCCAATCGTGACCCGCTGCATCGCGTTGATGACACCTTCGGGCACGCTGCCGAGGCTGCCCTGATAGGCTCGCGTCGAGTCGGCGAAACGATCGCACAGGACCCACGTGCCCTGGTTGAGTGCCGGCTCGATCACGGTGCGGACATGGTCGTCGCGGGCGGCCGCGAACAACAGCGTCTCGGCATCCGGCCCGAGCAGCTTGCCCATCCCGGACAGCACGAGATGGCGCATGATCTCGGCGCCCGGCGAACCGCCAGGCTCGCGGGTGACGATGGTCTTCAGCTTCATGGCGTTGAGCCGGTCGGCGAGCCGCTTGATCTGGGTCGATTTGCCGGAGCCCTCGCCGCCTTCAAAGGTGATGAATCGCCCGCGCCCCGACGGCGGCTTCATTGCAATCTCGCTCATGGTCAGAGCTTCTCGGCGCCCGCGCGGAACATGCCGATCACGAGCTCGCTCGCGCCGTCGATCGCGCGCCGCACGGTTGAGCCGGTGCCGATTGCCTCCGCCGCATAGACCGGTGTCTCCACCGCGATTTGGCCGCTGCGCCAGACCCGCACGACGCCGACCGGCTGTCCCTCCTGGACCGGCGCGCGCACCGGGCCGCTATAGACGATGCGCGCGATCAGCTTGTCGCCGCCGTTCTTGTGCACCATCACCTTGACCGGGGTTTTGGCGACGAGCTTGACCGAGCGGCTCTCGCCGCCGAACACCTTTGCATAGCCCACCGGCTGATCGGCCGCGATCAGCGTCCGGGTCTCGAAGTTGCGAAAGCCCCATTCCAGCATCTTCTTGGCTTCGGTGGCGCGATCCTCGGAGTCCTCAAGACCGTTGACGACGACGATCAGCCGCGTGCCGTTCTGCACGGCCGAGCCGACCATGCCGTAGCCACCCTCCTTGGTGAAGCCGGTCTTCAGACCGTCGGCGCCTTCCATGGCGTTGAGCAGCGGGTTGCGGTTGGGCTGGCGAATCTTGTTCCAAGTGAACTCCTTCTCGCCGAACAGCTTATAGAACTCCGGATAATCCAGGATGATGTGGCGCGCGAGAACGCCGAGCTCGCGCACCGTCATCTTGTTGCCGGGATCGGGCAGCCCGTTCGAATTGGCGAATGTCGATTTGGTCAGGCCAAGCTCGCGGGCGCGCTTGGTCATGAAATCGGTGGCGAAAAGGCGCTCGTTGCCGGCCAAGCCCTCGGCAAGCGCAATGCAGGCGTCGTTGCCGCTCTGGATGATCGCGCCATGCAGGAGATCGTCGACCGATACCTTGCTGTTGATCGCGGCGAACATGGTCGAACTGCCGGAGGGCGCACCGCCCTTCCGCCAGGCATTCTCGCTGATCCGGTACTCGTCGGTCAGCTTGACGTCGCCCTTCTTGACGGCATTGAAGACGACCTCTGCGGTCATCAGCTTCATCATGCTGGAGGGCGCGCGCAGCTCGTCGGCATTCTTCTCGAACAGCACGCTGCCGCTCGACGCTTCGATCAGGATCGCGGTGGGTGCGTCGCCGTCGAAGCCGGCTTCTTCCTTCTTGGCGCCCTGCACGCTTTGATTGGCAGCATAGAGCACCCCGCCCCAGCCGAGGCTCAAGGCCACGCCGACCGCAACGAGCCCGCGCGCGAGCCACCCGGCGGCGAACCGGGATGGTCGGATCGGAGGAAAGCGAAATACCATGGCGAAGCCCCGAGAGCGGCGTTCTAACAGTTGGCCCCCGCGCAAACAACACGGGGAACCGGATCATCACCCGAAGATTGCACAGGTGGGCCGGCATCCTTATCGTGGCGCCTCACGATTTCCGACCAAACCTCTGAAAGAAGGCGGAAAAGCGATGTCCTCCTCCCGCGTGATCCCAGCCAATGGGATCGATCTTTTCATCCGCGAACAGGGCCAGGGACCGCTCGTGGTTCTCTGCCACGGTTGGCCTGAGCTCTCCTACTCCTGGCGTCACCAGATCCCGGCGCTGGCGGCAGCCGGTTTCCGTGTCGTTGCTCCGGACATGCGGGGCTACGGCCGGACCACCGCACCGTCGAATGTTGCCGCCTACTCCATCCTCGACACGGTCGGTGACGTCGTTGCCCTGGTGCAGGCACTTGGCGAGACCAAGGCCATGGTCATCGGCCACGACTGGGGCGCGCCGGTGGCCTGGCATGCGGCGCTGTTCCGGCCGGACATGTTCACGGCGGTGGCGGGCCTGAGCGTTCCGCCGTCGTTCCGCGGTCGCGGTAAGCCGCTCGACCTGTTGCGTGAGAACGGCATTACCAATTTCTACTGGCAGTACTTTCAGACGCCCGGCGTTGCCGAGGCTGAGCTCGAGCGCGATGTCGCCCACACCATGCGCGTCGTACTGGGCGGGCGCGGACTGTCCGACCCGACGGCGGCGATGTTCGTTCAGGACGACAAGGGCTTTCTCGGCCACGCCAGCGGCTCGGAGCCGCTGCCGGGCTGGCTGACAGAGGCAGACCTTGCCTATTTCACCGAGGCCTATCGCAAGTCCGGCTTCCGCGGCGGCCTCAACTGGTACCGCAACTTGGACCGCAATTGGGAGCTGACCGCGCCTTGGCAGAATGCGCAGATCCATCAGCCCTCGCTGTTCATCGCCGGCTCCAAGGACGGCGTGATCACCGGTCTGATCGGCGCCAAGCGCGTCAATGAGCTCGAGCGCGTGCTGCCCAACCTGAAGCGCAAGCTGATCATCGACGGTGCCGGCCACTGGGTGCAGCAGGAGCGGCCCGACGAGGTCAATACGGCCCTGGTGAAGTTCCTGAAGGAAAGCGCGGCTCAGTAGAGCCCGCGGCCGCTCAGGATGTTGCGCGCCTCTGCCGCGCCGTCGTCGGAGACATAGGCTGCCGATGGCGCCGCATCCGACGTATCGCGGCCGTCCTGGTCGTAGGACACCGCCCGCGCGTTGTGGAGCGCACGGCCGCGGCTGCGGCTCGAAGCCGACATTTCCGAGGTCGCGTTGATCGAGGCCACATCCGCCGAAGTATTGCCGAGGCTGTAGGGCCGCCCTTCCGGCAACGGAACCTCGCCACGGATCGCACCATGGCTGGAGGCTGACAGCTCCGGGACGAAGGGCCTTGCCGAGGCGACGCGGACCATGGAGGGGGTCGGCGCCGGAATGCCGGTGCGCAAGGTGGCCATCAGCTGGCGGTCGTCGGATCCCTCAAGCGGCGCCCGGCCAACATACTCGACGCGGACCTTGGCAACACCGTTGCCTTTGAATTCAAGCAGTTCAGCGGCCTTATTCGAGACGTCGATGAGGCGGTTGCCGTGATACGGCCCGCGGTCATTGACCCGGACGATCAGCGACTTGCCATTGGAAAGATTCGTCACCCGCGCGTAGCACGGCATTGGCAAGGTCGGGTGCGCCGCAGTGAGCGAGCCCATGTCGAAGATCTCGCCATTGGCTGTCAGGCGTCCGTGGAAATCGTCGCCGTACCAGGAAGCGAGGCCCTCGGCGCGGTAGTTGGCGTCTTCCTCCGGCACGTATGTCTTGCCGGCCACCACATAGGGCTTGCCGATGCGGTAGGTGCCGCCGCCCTTGGGCACGGGATCGCCCCAGGCCACCACGCGCGGGCTGGAGGATACGCCGTATTTCGGATCGACGCGGCTGGCGAATTTGCCCGATGAGGCACAGTTGGCGAGCACGAGGCAGGTCGCGGCAGCCGCAACACCACGCGCGGCCCGCACCATCGAATCTGACCGTCGGATCCCCATTCGCCCCAATACCATCTCGCCGGACGCGTGCCCACAAGGAGGCCTTCTGCCGGACTTGCCCGAAACGGCCCACCACCGGTTCGGAAGTGGTGACAATATCGCAACGCGATCACGGCGGAAATGGGGAGCGCGCGACTCTCGCGCCGAGATGGTAAACCAGAGGTTGGCATTCTCTCCGTTGATCTACGGAGCACCGGCGCGCCAAGCGCCCTATTCCCGTCCCAGTCCTGGACAAACTGTTGCGCCAAATCCTCACTGCCTGCCGATTGCAAGTGCGCACATTGGAATCCTTTTGACTGTGCAAGGCGGTACGCGTTTTGTCGCGTGTGCGAGGGGCGCAACGGAAGTTTGCGATGATTGAGACGGTTTCAGCACTGATGGGTCTGGTAAGCGCGGGGATTTTTCTGGCCCATGCGTTCGAAGGATACCGCACGAGGGCATAATGCCTCGCGCGGAAGCATCACCTCTTTCAGTTGAGCGCGTTCGGAAACTTTTAATCAATCCGGTCGAGCATCGAGTAAGAGAGCGGCAGGTGTACTATGCGCAATCATGATCTGGTGTCCGACGGCTTTCTGGCGTTGACCGCAGGCGGCTTGGTTCTGCTCTGCTCGAGTCTGATGGCCTTGGCGTTCGCCTGAGAGCGCCAACCTTTCCATTATCCATCTGCCGCGATGTTGCGGCGCAATAGCCTGCCGATCGGCCTGTGCAGAGTTTTCGGATCGCCCGCCTCCCTTTTAGTTGATTGAATTTCCGCCTCTCGCGCCTCGACTCATTTCAAGAGGCCATCACCAACGAGGGTGACGAGACATGCTTGCCGAGAAATTCTTCCTGGTTCTGGAAACGCTGATCCGGACGAGCCGCACTTATCCGGACGGAAGTCCCCGCGTCGTCAGCAGTTCCCCGCACGTGCCGGTCAAGCTGCCGAGCGAGAGCAAGTAGCTCACGAGGCACGCGGCCAGGTGCAGCTCAGCGCACGCCCAGCACCGAGCCGCGATAGCCGCTGCTCTTAGCTTCGTTGAGGCAGACGAAGCTGCCATCAAAGCCCTGCCCGTAGAGCTTCTGGCCCTTGGCGTAGTAGCGTCCCTTTCTGAAATCCAGCCACACCACCCTGTCGTTCGGACAATAGCGTTGCGCCTGGTCCGCGTAGCGAAATGGCGTCAGCGGCACCGCGGCCGCTTCGGTGATTACGGCTCCGCAGAGCACGATGGTCGCAACAGCCGCAATCGTCCGCACGATGTCTCCAATGATCTCAGCTGAAAATCAGCGCCGCCCGGAAGTCAGAATAGCATCATGCCGCAGGCGGCGCATGATCCTGACGTCACGTCTTCCGCAGGCCATCATGTCGGGCTACATCTGGCCACCGTGCAACCGAAGCGGGGAATTGCCTGAAAATGTCGAGCGAGCCTGAGACGACGAGCCAGCCCCGCCTTCCGGCCTCGCCGCGCCTGCGCGCGCTGCCGATGGTCATCTTCGGCTCGCGCTGGCTGCAATTGCCGCTCTATCTTGGGCTGATCGTTGCGCAGTGCGTCTACATTGCGCTGTTCGTCAAGGAGCTCTGGCATCTGTCCTGGCACGCGCTCGATCTGACCGAGCAGCAGATCATGATGAGCGTGCTGGCGCTGATCGACGTGGTCATGATCTCGAATCTGCTGGTCATGGTGATCGTCGGCGGCTACGAGACCTTTGTCTCGCGGCTCGATCTCCAGGGCCATCCGGACGAGCCGGAATGGCTCGGCCACGTCAATGCAAGCGTGCTGAAGATCAAGCTCGCGATGGCCATCATCGGCATCTCCTCGATCGCGCTGCTACGCACCTTCATCGAGGCCGGCAATCTCGGCTCAGGCCGCGCCAGCTTTACCGAGCAGGGCGTGATGTGGCAGGTCCTGATTCACATCACCTTCGTAGCATCAGCGATCGGGATCGCTTTCGTCGATCGCCTGAGCGACACGGCCACGCGCAATCACGAACAACCCTAGTCGGGGCCCTTCAGCTGCTGTACGGCCTGGTGCAGGAATTCCTGAAGCTTCTGTGCAACCTGCTCGGGCGTGATGCCCTTGCCGGCGAGATCGCCTGAGACCTTTGCCAGGACATCATCGACCGTCTTGTTGTCCAGATTGGCGGTCACGAGCTCCGTCGAATAGCGGCTTGCGGCATCGCCGCTCAGTCCGAGCTGCCCTGCGGCCCACATGCCGAGCAGCTTGTTGGACCGGGCCGTGGCTTTGAACATGAGCTCCTCGTCGTGAACGAATTTGGCTTCAAAGCCCTGCTCGCGCTTGTCGAACGTGGTCATGATCAGGCTCCCTCCCGTTGCGATCGTCTCCGTGGTCGCTTTGCCATCTGCCTTGGTTGCCTGGTCGAGTCGCCGGCCGAACGATGGAACCGTCGGTGCGGGCCGTCGGGGATCAGGTCATGCGCTGGACTATAGCACAGGCGGGGGTGACCAGCCTGGGGCCAGCACGGCCTGATTTACCGCGCATTAAGGAGAATCGCGGTTGGGTTATCCTCAACCATCGGGGACAGCGCATGAGCAGAGAGCTGCGGGAATTCCGCCGTTTGGAGCGTGTGTGTCTGGAGCAGGCGGAGCTCTCCACCCTCGACCTCGCGCGGATCGGCCTGCTGAAGGTTGCCGCGGATTGCCGCGTCGCGGCGGAAGCGATTGAAGCCAGATCGTCGACACGTTCGACCGCGGGCTTGATCGCGGCGCTGAAGCATTCCTTCAGTCCCGCGCGCTCATCCCGCCGGCATTGAACAAAAACGCCGCCTGACCGGATTCCAATAGCGAGATTTGCCTCATTCTGATTGCGGCCCAGTCCAAGCCTGGGCCGCTGCGCAGACAAGTGAAGCACCTCGCCTCGGCTCCACGCAAAAACACCCCCGGCATAGCAACAGCCGGGGGTGCGTTTTTAAATAATGGATAAGTAAAGCAATGCGTGATCTGTAGCAGGGGATCGGCATTCCGGATGTGAGGCAGTTCACACATGGCGAGAAAAAAATCGCGCCTGGGTGGACTGGCGAGCCACTTGGCTTGATCCTCCACGCGCTTGATCGCGTTGAGGCGGCGTGTGGGATGGCTCGAGGGCTTGCCCGCCGCCAAAGACCTTAGGACAGGAGATATGATCATGCGCATGACGTTAGCCATCTTGGCCCTGCTGGTCGCGGCAACAGCCGCTCGCGCAGGCTCCGCCCTTCCCGCCTCCTATGATTACCCCTGGTGCGTCTTTGGCGGACAGCTCGGCTGGTCTGGAGACTGCTCGTATGAAACGAAGGCGCAGTGCCTGGCGTCCGCTTCGGGCCGGTGGAACACCTATTGCGATCTGAACCCGCGCGTCCTCTTCCAGCAGCAGCAACAGACCGGACAGCAGCCGGGCGCGCAGCAGCCCCGGGTGTACCGCAGGCAGTGAAACTTCCGCCCCGACACACGCCGATCAGAGCATCGGCGTTGAAAAACCGCCGCGGGACCGGCGCGGACCACGCTTAAACAAAAATATCGAAAACAACCCCATGCACAGTAGCGCGGGCGTTGCCGGCGAGGGTTGCCTCGGCGGCGCCCGCAATTGACGCGTCGGGCAAATTGCCGGCACAACGATCGGACCCAGCCGCACGCGCCAAAGGCTTGTCTTGCCGCGGTCGCTTGGCGCGATCGCTTGGCACTATCTCTTGGCACGATCGTGAGAATGCCTGGACCGATAGTCCTCGCGCTGCCGTCATAAATCCGCAATTCTACGGCGCTGTGCCCCTTCCAAAACACCGGGGTAAGGAATGACCGAACGGACACAACCAGGAACGACGCCACGTGATCGCATCCTGGAAGCGGCTCGAAGGGAACTCAGTGAATTCGAGCGGCGAGAGATCGAGTTTCGCAAGAAGGATCGCGAAGAACGCGCGGCCGAGCTTCGGCTCCCGTTGAAGGAAATCAAAATCCACTGACGTTGAAAGCTGATTAAAGCTGATTGCGGGGATCACCCAACTCGTGCCCGCGTTGCGGACAGACGCGCGGTCGGAATCCGAAAGACGCGCGAATAGCCTACGCGGCAGTTGGCCGCGGCGGCGAATAAGGAAACGCGGCACCATGCACAACGTCTTCCTCGGCATTACCTTCATTGGAGTCGTCGTGATCGTCTTTACTGCTCTCGTCGCCCTGGAAAGGATAATCGGATAGTGGCCCTCAGCACTGAGACTTTGCCGGGGCAAAGGAGGCGTCGACGGAAGTCTCCCCTCAGCGCGGTGCTTTCTCTCGCGCAGCATTCAGATCCGCTTTTATTCCCGGCACCGCCGCTTCGTTGGCGGGCTCTCGACTTGGGGGCGGCTCGTTGAGATCGCGAGCCCATGGCGCGCCCGATCGAATTGTCGGCCTCGCATGGTCAGAATTCACGCAAGCAGAGACAAGAACACCAACAAGGGTCAGCGAACCTGCCCATGTCATGACCCGGATGCGCATCCGGATCCAACCGATTACCCCGAGAATCGATCCTCCGTTTCACAATCACCGATCGAGGGAATTTTGGGAAACGGGCCCGCTTCCCCAGCAAAACTGGCGCTCAGCGGCTTCTCCGCGACTGATATCGCTTCGCTGCTACTTTCAGGACGCCTTGTGGCCGCTCAGAGGTTGAGGGACACTGTTCTCATTTCAGGCAGTCATTTTGGGGGGCAAATCATGCCCAAGATTCTGGAAGATCTATTGTGGTGCGCGGCGCTGGCGACTTGGCTGATGCTTTTCTGCGGCTTCGCCGTCGCCGCGGTGCGGCCACTTGCAAAGACCATTCGTCAGCAGATCGGGATGCGGCTGAGGTCGAAAGAGAAGCGAAGCTGAGCAGCGACGCTTCGGCCAAACTCGTTGTCGTCGGTCCGACGCGGGTCGCATTCAAGATGTGACGCGCATCAGGAACGTGGCAGGCCTGCGTCGCCGCCCTGCCCGCCCGCGGAACTATTTACATATGTGGGACATTTCAGCTTACGGGCAGGCTCTTGGAGCTTTGGAATGGGTATGCTCGACCCTGGTCGATTTCTGATCTCGTGTCCGCAATGCGAAGCTTGGCCGATGTCGGCCAACCTCAAGCATGCGAGCTGGTCGAGCCGACCGCATGAGGTGAAGTTCGTCTGTCCGAAGTGCCGCCGTCAGGAGGTCGCCATCATCTCTCCATCCGGCGAACTGACGCCGATCAAGCCGCGCGCCGCGCCCTCCCAAGCGGCGCAGGCGAAAGGTCGGGTCCTTTGATCGTGAGGCCACGTCGGGCTGGCAACTTCTTTCGCAGGCCCGAGCCGCAGCTTACTCAAAGGGTCCCGATGATCGCGCCCAAACAGACGAAGAAAATCCCGCCATAGAGGATGGCGGGCTCACTTCTCACCCCATGCGGCATCGCCAAGCGACTCGCCACCTTGATCTAGATCAAAGGATATCCAGGCCGAGGGTACTCACTTTTGAGATGCGAAAGCTTCAACCTGACAGCTGGGTTTTCATCGCATGGTACTCTTGGCTGATCGTGCTGCTCGCGACCATTGCCTACGTAGTTTCCCATTGAAAACAGGTTTGGCTCTCGAATCGATTCACATATGCGCTCGCCGGAAGGCCTCTAGGAAACCAGGCAATTCCGGGGGCGAGCTTTTTCATTTCGTATTTTTGAAACCGGGGAAGGCCGCTGGTCATGGCGGCGGCCTTGCGCCTCGAACGCACAGACGGAGTTAGGACGAGCGGCAATTTGCGCCGTGGCGTCGCTCTATTTCCTAATCGTGGAAAGCGCGATGAGATTAGGGTGAATCGCCAGCGCACCTTGGGTTGTTGTTTGAGCATGATCTCCGCGCAAGCGCGTTCCTGGCGTGCTGCCGAAAAACGGCCCCAGCACCACCTACAATGCCGGGGCCGTTGGAGTTTTGCTTGGCGGTATTGGCTGGCCAAGCCGAGCGAGCCTAGAGCGGTCCGGCATTTTGTAATGTCCAATTTTGCACAGAGGAACAGATTCAAATTTGCCGACTTTTCTCGATCTGATTTGCATTTTAAAGCGGCGTATGCAGACGTTGGTAGCCTTCTCTCGCCGGGCAGACGTTTGAATTCCCGATCTACTGTTGCACCCGGGGCTGGTCGCAGCTTGAGGCTTTGGCTGCGAGTTCATTTCAACACGGAATTAGATCAGCGCTTTCGAATTGAGGCCGCCTTCCGAGGCGGCCTCCTTGTGTCGACGGCCTTCACCGGTTGTGCTTCCTGTGCGAACGGCGCCGGCCGACGCGGGACCCGCCCCAAACGCACGGGATACGGCCGACAGTTTTTCGCTCGGATCGTCCGGAAGGGTCATAACGGCCTTGGCAGCAACAGGATCAGCAGCAGCGCCAAGGTAAAATCCAAAGCAAGCGCGAAGCTGAGGCGATCGGCCAATATCGAGAAGATGTTCCTGACCGACGTGGTTGGCTGCTGCCCCAAGCGACCGTCATCCCTGGTATGTGAAACATTCGGCTGTGGAGGCCCGAGATATGGCGCATATGCCAAATATTCGACGTGTCGTCTGCGTGAGACGACTTCTCGGGTGCCGTAACCAACGGCAAAACCCAACCCGACTGCCGCGAACAGAATTGCCAATCCAAGCATAGAATAACCCACCGCTGCCTCGCCTCGGTTTTCGTTAACCCAGATTGGCCGAATTCGATCCTAAGCGGGGTCAGTTCCCGCCAGCCTTTCCCCACGTCCGCAATGGCTCGCGGCCGTTGCGAGCCTCTTTGCGAGGTTCTTGGGAAGTCGCTTTGATTGCGGCATGTCGTCCGCGCAATAGACCACGACGCCGCTCACGCGCATCGCGCGCATCTTGCCGGTAGGCATATGACGTCGACCAGGGCGCGGCCGTCTACTTCTGCCGGACACGGCGACGATCGGCCCCGCCACTCGTGAGACACACGGTGGATTTTGTGTTTCGGTTGGAGTGAACTCCGCTGTGCCGCTAGCGAACCCAGAGGGCCACGAGGGCACACGCGAAGCCTACCGTTAGGATGCTCGCAGCCGTTGCCGTGACCAGATCAATTGACCAGTGGTGTCCTTTTCCACCGATCAAATCGAAGTGCCTGGAGCGGCTGTCGTCCTTGAATGTCTGAAGGCGCATGACACGCACTCCCATGTGCGCGCGTTCGGCAAGGATTTAATCGGCGACAACCCAGATAGTTCCTTATGTCCCTTCGCCTGTCCGGGAAGCCGCCGCGCGCAAGCTGGTCGAGATCGCGGCTCACATCAAGATCTATTGCCGTTCCTCGTATTTCTTGCAGCGAGGATCGCCTGGTTTCACCCGGGCAATCTCCTGCAACGACGGCGGCGATCCACAAGTTAGCAGCGTGTATTCCTTGTAGGAAGGCGCAGGCACGCGCCAGCAAAGAGCCTCGCCGGCGGGCACGTCGTACGAATCCCCGCTGCGTAGAGTATAGCTACACGACGACACAGACTGTTTGGTCTTGTCTTGTGCATGAGCGAGGGTTAGCCCAGCTGATAATGCGAAGAACGCCACCAAGAACAGGCGCATTTTTCTCTCCCTTGCAACCGCGTGGTCGCAGGCCCCGGAAACATGGCGGGGGTCGGTGCCACGACGGCACTGTCAAGTTGTCAACATACAGCTCCCCGAAGCGTCCGCGAAGTGCTGACTTCCTCATCTTGTGCCCGGTACCCTCTAGCCTGCCGGCAAGAATAGACGTGGTTGCACAGGGCTGGGGAGCGGCTTTGACGATCCGATCGAGGCCAACGGCCGCAAGCTGGTGATGCTGCGTGATGCCGGCGAGTACATCGCTGCGCTGCCGCAGAAGGAGCACGACGCGCCAGAATGGCAGGCTGCAAGGCGGCCCGAACCGCGGAAGTTGCTCAGACGCGACTTGGCGAGAACGATCCCGAGGGGGCGCCTGCGCGTATGAGGCGATAGGCGCGCGCCGGCGTGAGCCACTAACTGCCAGTCGCCTTTCGCCTCTCGAGCAGCGCCATCTCTACCTGATCCGCAAGAACTGTGAGGTGAGCGGCGAGGCGATCAAACAAGTCGCGTTTGTCTCTGTCGGTCGCCAGATCGCGGATCAAGGCGCACTCTGCCGCGTCCCTGCGCAGCTTCTCGAGCTGGGCTTGATAGTCTTTCATCGCTACGGTCCCCGCGCCGCATCTTACCAATGTCGGCATCGCGATACCGGAAGTCAATTCTCCTATGTTAAGGCTCGCCAGCGTGAACCGGCAGTCACGCGACGTTTTCCCGCATTGATCAGCCGTCGATAGGTTTGTAACTCAAGGTGGGGCCGCCGACCCTGTGCAACGGCCAGCGGCCCCTGCCGGCCACTTCCAATTGCCCTGCCTCAACAGAAGCGATGGCCGACGCAAATTAGTACGATTAGGGGCCCGCCAGGTTCCGCCGGCGGGCCTCGTCGTTCCCGTACATGCCGTTCTCGAAGATCGCGGGCGCGATCGGCAATGGTCCCCGTGAGGCAGTGCATTCCGTCCAGCACTATCTCTGCATCCGGTTGCGCCAGCACCATGCAGCGCGGAGATCGCCTCCGCTGGCGTGAGGCCAAACCGATCGCGCGAATCTTTGATTCGGGCCGCTCGGCTTCCGGATCCGAGCTGCATTGGCGGAAGGGGTGGGATTCGAACCCACGGTACCCTTGCGGGCACGCCGGTTTTCAAGACCGGTGCCTTAAACCACTCGGCCACCCTTCCAAATCAGGAATTTCAGTCGCTTAACGCAGGCAGTCCGCAAAGGCAACGCGAAGTTGGACTGGTCCGGCTGGCAGGTGTCGTCGCCCACCGGAACCACCTGTAAGGTCGCTGTCAGCTTGCCCGCTTAGCTTGCGAAGCCTGCAACGGCCCTCGTCACGTGGCCGGACACAATCAATTCCCGACATCGGCGCCGCCGCCCAGGGCGTCGCCGATTACGAGGCCCGGCTGGACTAGTCTCCAACTCCGGGCCTCGTTCGCTTCAAACGAAAGCGCAGCGCCAGGGGCGCCACGCTTTTTGTCTGCTCTGATTCTGGTTCAGTAGCCGCCGCAGGACGCGCAGGGCGAGACGACGGGGGCATAATAAGAGTAGCCGGGCGAGACCATCTCGACGCGCTGGCGCGTCGCGTATTGCGGCGGGATTCGCTCGTACTGCACGCCGGCCGGCGCGACCATCACGGTCTGCGGCACCATCACGGTGCGGTACTGCGCGGGCGTGCGATGCGCAACGACGGAGCCAGGCGAGACCATCACGGTCTCATCGACGGTGCGATATTGCGGCGCCACGTATTGCTGCTGGTAGCAGGTCGTGCACGGCGGCGGGGTGTAGCAATTGTAGCAGCCGGCGGACGCCGCGCCCGTCATGGCAATGGCGACGGTTGCACTGGCGAAAACGACGGCAATGGTACGAGACATGGTGGTTGGTGCCCCAGTTACGCGGGAAATGACTTGGATCGGTGGGTCGGCACGCAGCAGTATATGCTGCGAAATCCGCATCGATGAAAGTTCGTTGGGGCATCCTTAACGGGACCGCGCAATCGCGGCCGGTCGATAAGAACTCATTGACCAAGGATCGTAGCCCGCACGTGCGAGCTTAGTTCGAGCGCCGCTTGACCTCGCGCACCGCGCCGCGCGCGGCGCTGGTGGTCAGTGCGGCATAGGCTTGCAGCGCAGTCGAGACGTTGCGCTTGCGGTTCTGCGGCTGCCAGGCCGCATCGCCCTTCGCCTGCTCCGCCGCGCGGCGCTTGCTCAGTTCCTCGTCGGAGACTTCGAGCTGGATGCTGCGGTTCGGGATGTCGATCGCGATGCGATCGCCGTCGCGCACCAGGCCAATGTTGCCGCCCTCGGCGGCTTCCGGCGACAGATGCCCGATCGACAGGCCCGAGGAGCCGCCGGAGAAGCGGCCATCGGTGACGAGCGCGCAGGCTTTGCCGAGCCCGACCGACTTCAGGTAGCTGGTCGGATAGAGCATCTCCTGCATGCCGGGGCCGCCGCGCGGACCCTCATAGCGGACGACGACGACTTCGCCAGCAACGACCTTGCCACCCAGGATGCCTTCGACCGCAGCGTCCTGGCTTTCGAACACGCGGGCCGGGCCCGAGAATTTCAGGATCGAGGCATCGACGCCCGCCGTCTTCACAATGCAGCCGTCTTGCGCAAGGTTGCCATAGAGCACGGCGAGGCCACCATCCTTGCTGAAGGCGTGTTCGAGATCGCGCACCACGCCCTTCTCGCGGTCGAGATCGAGCTCCTCATAGCGGCGCTCCTGGCTGAAGGCCACTTGCGTCGGAATGCCACCGGGCGAAGCGCGATAGAAGGTGCGGACCTGTTCGCTCTTCGAGCGCTTGACGTCCCAGCGCTCCAGCGCGTCGGCCATGGTCGGTGCGTGCACGGTAGAGACCTTGGTGTCGATCAGGCCGGCGCGGTCGAGCTCGCCCAGAATGGCCATGATGCCGCCGGCGCGATGCACATCCTCGACATGGACGTCGGCGACGGAAGGCGCGACCTTGCACAGCACGGGCACGCGGCGCGACAGGCGGTCGATGTCGCGCATGGTGAACTCGACCTGCCCTTCATGGGCTGCGGCGAGGAGATGCAGCACGGTGTTGGTCGAGCCGCCCATCGCGATATCCAGCGTCATGGCGTTCTCGAACGCCTTGAAGTTGGCGACGTTGCGCGGCAGCACGCTGGCATCGTCCTGCTCGTAGTAGCGGCGGACGAGGTCGACGATGGTGTGACCGGCCTCGACGAAAAGGCGCTTGCGATCGGCATGGGTCGCGACCACCGAACCGTTGCCGGGCAGCGCGAGACCCAGCGCCTCGGTGAGACAGTTCATCGAATTGGCGGTGAACATGCCGGAGCACGAGCCGCAGGTCGGGCAGGCCGAGCGCTCGATCACCTTGACGTCGTCATCGCTGACCTTGGAGTCGGCCGCCGCAACCATCGCGTCGATCAGGTCGACCGCGTGTGTCTTGCCGTGCAGCTTGACCTTGCCGGCCTCCATCGGGCCGCCCGAGACGAACACCGCGGGGATGTTGAGCCGCAGCGCCGCCATCAGCATGCCAGGCGTGATCTTGTCGCAATTGGAGATGCAGACGAGCCCATCGGCGCAATGGGCGTTGGCCATGTACTCGACGCTGTCGGCGATCAATTCGCGCGACGGCAGGCTGTACAGCATGCCGTCATGGCCCATGGCGATGCCATCGTCGACCGCGATGGTGTTGAATTCTTTGGCGACGCCGCCGGCCTGCTCGATCTCGCGCGCGACGAGCTGGCCGAGATCCTTGAGGTGGACGTGGCCGGGCACGAACTGGGTGAAGGAGTTGACCACCGCGATGATCGGCTTGCCGAAATCCGCATCCTTCATGCCCGTCGCACGCCAGAGGCCGCGCGCGCCCGCCATGTTGCGGCCGTGGGTGGTGGTGCGGGAGCGATAGGCTGGCATGGCGGTTTCCGTCCTCGTTGGGTGGGCCTGGCGGGAAATTTTGAAGCCGCCTCAGGCCTTTCCGGCCGGATAGCGCACGGGACCGAAGGGCGCAACGAGAACTTGCCTCGAAACCGCCCAGATCGACCCGGTGCAGGCCTCCCCTGCTCCCGACGCGGGCTTTTCGTAGTCCGGATCCGCTTCGCTCCATCCGGGCTGCAAGTGCCCCTATTGCAGGGTCGGATCGAGCTTATCGCGCAGCCAGTCGCCGATGATGGAGACTGCGAGCGTGGTCACGACCATCGTTGTGGCTGGCGCCAGCATGATCCAAGGCGCCCGGGTCAGGTACTCCCGCCCATAGCCGACCATGTTGCCGAGGCTGGTCATCGGCGGCTGAACGCCCAGCTCAAGGAAGGACAGACCGGACTCCATCAGGATCACCTCGGGGAAGACCAGTGTCGTGGAGACGATCAGGGTCGAGGCGATGTTGGGCAGGATGTGCCCGAGGTAAATCCGACTCGGCGTCGCGCCGAGCTGGCGGACGGCGGCCGCATAGCCCTGCGCATGGGCCGATATCGCGAGGCCCCGCGCGATGCGGGCATAGCGCTCCCAGCCGAACAGGCCCATGAGCAGCGTCAGGGAGTTGCCGAAGAAGGCGAGCACCGCGAGCGCCATGATCAAGAACGGCATGCTCGCCTGGAAGTCGGACAGCATCAGCACGAGTTGCTCGACCGCATTGCCGCGGAAATTCTTCGAGATCAGCCTTCCCAGATCGAGGAGAAGAATACGCGCTCCCCAACGTTCGACTGCTCGCGCAGCACGTCGAGCACGTTTGTGTTCGTGACCTTCTGTACCGCGATCGTGACCGAGGGACGGTTGTCGCCCTGCGCCATCGAGAACCGCGGCAGGAGCTGCCGGCGGCCGCCGTGCCGGATTTCAGGATGGTCGACGTGTGAGCTTGCTCATGACGATGACCCCTGCCCTTATTTGTGTTGGTTATTCAGCGAGACCGAGCGACTTGAGATGTGCCGCTGCCGTGCGGACGTGATCGTGATTGCGCAGCTCGAGGATCAGCCGCGGATGGGAATTGAGGCGCCCCAGCGCACGGAACACCGCCGGCCAGCGGATATTGCCCTCACCCGGCGCCCAATGGCGGTCGGCGAAGCCGTCGGTGTCCTGGAGGTGCACATGCGTCAGCATGTCGCCGGCCGCGTCGACGTAGTAGTCGACCGGCGGCGCGCCGGTGGAAACATGGGCGTAGTTGGCGTGACCGGTATCGAGCGAGACGCGCACTTTCGGGCTCTCGAGCGCTTTCGCAAGGCGCACGCGATCACGGGGATCCTTGTCCTCGATGTTCTCGATCACGATCTCGCAGCCGCTTTGCTCGGCCCGCGCGATCACTTCGGCAAGCGTTGCGCGCACCCGCTCGACCAGGTTGCCGCGGCTCTCTGGGTAAAGATCGAGATTGTTGTGATCCCAGGTCGTGAACGGCGAATGGATCACCATCTGCGTCGCACCGAGAAATTCGGCTGCGTCGAGGCCCTGGAGAAGTCGCTTCGTGACAGCCTGGCGGATCATCGGATCATGGCTGTCGATCGTGAAGCCCCAGAATGGGCCGTGGATGCCGAGCCGGCCGGTGTGGCCCGCGAGCATCTGCTTGATCTCGCTCGCAGTGGCGCGCCAGTCGCTGTCGAGCAGGTCCGCGCGGAAGAAATCCTGGATCTCGAGGTCGCGCTGGCGTTCGAGGAGCCAGTCACGGTGCGCAGGGATCGATTTGATTGACAGGGCAGCGCCCAGCACAGGCAGCACAGCGGACATGTCTTGAACTCCCTTGGCCATCGCGTGATGACATCGGCAGCGCTAACGCGGTTCAGTGACACGCCGGTGAAAGGCAGGTTCCCGACGTTCAGGGAGATGTGGTCATCGCGCCGGCCTCGGCACACGCGTGCGTGGCACTGAGACGGCAGTTCACGTCCGTAATGACGCGGATAGCAGCGCCCGATAATTTCGCGTATCTCCGCGCGACCGACGGCCAACACGCATCACACTTTCCTGGCCGCGTCACATGGGCGGGGGCCTCATGAGGCGGGGGATGAAGTCACGAGGTCCGGACTCCTAGGCACTCCGGACCTCGTGGCAGCTCATCCCCATCTAAACGCCATCGAATCTCCCTTACATTGCAGATGAGTTCGCGCATTTATGACGCTCGATTCTGAGCCGGAAAAATGCGCGAGAAAATCGATTTGGGTCCCTTTTTGGGTCCACGTCGGTTCGGAACGGCCTTGTATTGGCGCTCCGTGCGAGAACGATGGGTAGTCCCTTGCCGATCAGTGCAATTACTTGCCGTCATCCTGATATCCTGGTCACGACTTCGTTAGCGCAGTTGCGATGCTACTGGCGCATTGCAACTCAGACCGACAGATGAGCAACGGGTCGCTCGAAATGTTCGGAGCAAGTTCCATGCGGTGGATCGGATTTCTGCTTGTTCTCGGGTTTACTTGCCTTGGCACCGTGTCGATTGCGGAGCAGCAGCATCCGGCCTTTGTCATTATTGAGCGAACTGAGACCACCGCAAGCGAATCGATCCAGAACGAGTACGCAAAGCTCGCGCGGGAAATCTTGCCGAGATACGGCGGGCGCTACCTGGCGCGCAGCCAGAACAATCTCCTTCTGGAGGGAGCAGGCTCCGCGCCATGTTGTATGGCTATTTTGCAATTCCCAAGCCTGGATGCAGTTCGCAGCTGGTACGAGTCACCCGAAAACCAATCGGCCGCAAAAGTCCGACAGAGCGGCGCCAAATTTCGAATCGTTGCGATTGAAGGCCTGCCCGGGTGACCGTTTGGGAGGGTTCGTCTTCGCTGAATGCAGCAGCGCGTGCAGTAGCTCGCGTGCATGAAGGGAGACGAGACGTGGCACGCTCTACTCAGCGGGCCGTAGCACTTCGTCGTGAACCTTCCGACGCGCTCCGCACGGTCGTCCGGTTCTTCTGGGGCGTGTAGGAAAAGCGGGGTACGCGCGACTGCACATACTGAGCATATTTGGTACGAAAGAAGTCGTGGTTGCAGTTACAGGAAGAGGTGCGTCCTACTCAATGTCGGCTATGCGCCGATAGCGACCAACTTCCTCATCGCCACGAAATGACGCGATGAGGCCAGAAGGCGGAAGTGAGCTATCCTGCCCGCGACGCAACAGGACGGAAACACGATGCCTGAAACCGTTACCTTTGATGGCTCGCCTGTCGCTAAGGGGGGCTGGGACCGTCAGCGCGTCGACACTCGCGCTGCACCTCGATTGCACCCACCTACATCTGCAAGCTCGCAGCGGAAGGCGTGATCCAGCGGCAAGGTGACAGCTTCCCGCGCGACCGACGGCAATCGCCACGCAGCGAGGTTGACGCTGGTCACGTCAGGGCTAAGACCGAATGCTGCAACTGCGGTTGATGGAGAAGCGACGCGAGCTGGTGCGCCGGGACGATGTCGATGCCCTGATCGACCAGCTCGCTGGCATAACGCTGACGCATCTATCCGGCATCGCGGCCCGATGCTCGCGCGACATACAGGTCCGGCGCAGTATCGACGCCGTCGTGGATCAGGTCCGCCGGGAGATCGCGTCAGCCTGTCTTGCCAAGGCGGACGAGTGGAACGAGCCACCGCTCGATGAGTGGGTACATCTCGCACAGAAAGGCGGTGCGCGATGGGCTTACGGAAGCTGTGATCTTCACCGTTGGAACGCGGGGACCGACACAAGGTTAGACAGATTGCGTACCATCGCGGCTGCGCTGACCGGCGCGTTGCATTGGAGGCGGCGCATGAAAGTCATCGTTGATGAAACCGGCGAGATCATCGCCATAGCAACGGATGATTATACTCTAATCGGCGGCCACCATCGCCTCGCGGTGGCGGGCAGCATGGGCAAAAGACTGTTCTGGCGAGATACTGGCGAACCTGTGAAGCTCGATCTCTTCTTCAAGCATCATGATCATGGAAGTTCCGTTCGACATTCAGCCTGAGCCGTTCGCCCGGATTATCATTTGGGTACATCGCAGTGTCGCCGTCGCGGTGTGCGCAAACTTCGATAGTGTTATTCGTCAAACAGGTCAGCGCGCTTTACTTTCTGAATACCTGCCCTGCGGAGCGCTGCAAACGTATAAGCCACCAGCTCCGCCCAAGGGCAGCCATCGCTAACAGGAGCGTTACTGCCCTTGGCTCTGGGAGTGCAAATCTCGGAATAGCTACTTTCACTCGAAAATTCCCCGAGTAGTCGAGCGTCAGCCCATGCCCGAAATGCCCACCGCCCGACTGCCGCATGAAACTCGTCGCCGAACGTCCCTTCGCCAACCCGGAAGCCGCAGCTCGCAAGCTTGTCGAGATCGCCGCCGGCATTGAGCCCGTCCAGGACCAGGACGGCCGCATCCATAAGCCAGCGGCCCGGAGTTCGGCGCCGGCATCAAATATGCCGTCGAGCGCGGCTGGCCACGCGGAAAAGCTATGCAGCGTGTGCCAGTGCGGGCATGCGGCGGCGACTGATGTCCCAGTACGTTCGCAACTGGACCGAAGCCACGCGCTCGGTTCTCATCATCGCCTGAACTCGCCGGCGACGAGTTTGCTGCCGGTTGGGAACAAGAATCGGTTGTGCTGTTTAGGGAGTCCAGGGGGACGAGAGTCTGTCAGGAGTTCCCTCATGACCAGGAAAATTGTTATCGCGATGGCGGCAACGGCCGTGATTGCGCTTGCCCCCACAGCATCCTCCGCGCGTGCGGGCTTTCACGGAGGCGGCTTTCACAGAGCTGGGCTCCACAGTGCTGGTTTTCACAGAGCTGGTTTCCACAGAGCCGGCGGTTGGCGCGGCGGCGGCGTCGCTTGGCGCCGGGGCGGCCGGGGATGGCATGGACCGGCTGTAGCAGCTGGCGTGGGTCTCGGCCTCGCGAGTGCTGCCACCTGGGGCCGCCCGGGTTGGAACCAAGGTTGGGGCTGGAATCAAGGTTCGGGATGGAATCAAGGATGGGGACAGGGCTGGAACCAAGGTTGGGGATGGGGCCCAGGTTCGAGTTATGCTGCCTGGGGCGGCAGCTGCACGCAGTGGCGCCGAGTCTGGACCGGTCGGGGATGGCGTGCTGTGCCAGTGAACGTTTGCCGATGACGGCTGTCTAAGCACGAACACTGCAGTAAAAACCCGCCGGCGCTCTCATGTCGGCGGGACTTCATTCGGCGCGGTAATAATTCAATCCTTTGCTGTACCTGGACGCCCCGACGCCCCTCTCACCGCCGCTGATGGCTTGGTCGCTACTGAGTTCGTGTAGTCCGCGTGGGATTGTTCGACCGGCTATGTATCCCAGTACGACCTCGAAACCGGGAGCTTCAATGCCTTGCCGATCCTGCTCGGGCGTCTTTCGGTACGCATCGAGGGGCGACCGCGTCTGGCCCAGCGATGCGTGGTCACTTCCTGGAAGTCCGGCAGCGAAGGCCACCGTCCCCCCGCGCCGTTGCGATGCCCCGGGCATTCGGCTTTTTAACCATCCGTTAACCGTAGCTTTCCATGATGCTGCTGGTGTGTGTGTTAGCAACGGGGCTTGAATTTGATGGCGCAGCGTAATTCCAGTGCGTCAGTTGGACGGGACGAGACCGTCCTGAACTTTCCCCCGCCGCCGGCACCAGACAAGGGAGCAACAGCCCTCGACTTGGTGTATCAAGCGGCCGACGTCTTCCGCAGTATGGAGGAGCATGCCCGTGAGACCGAAGCCCGCGCCCAATCGCTTTGCGCGAGCGCCTTAGAAAGGCTGCGGCACGCTGAAATTCGGGCTGAGGCCGCCGAGCGGGCGCAGCGTGAACTGATCACCACCGCCGAACATAAGTTGCAAGGTGCGTGCAGAGCGCTAGAACAAGCCCAGTCGTGCATTGAAGCTCAAAAGGATAAGCTGACGGCTGCAGACCTTCGCGCCAAAGTTGCCGAAGCTGAAGCGCGAGAGGCCAAGGAAGCACTGGCGCTCGTTGAAGAAGCCATTCGCAAACGTCTGCTTTGCGCAAACCCGGATGCAGATAGCAGGTTGACAGCAGTTGCCTGATTGCTACCCATAGCTTGCTGGGCGCCGCCGACGAGCGGCTTGTTAGTGTTCGTGGTCGTGCTTTGGTGCCTCAGCGGAAAGTTCGAGGTTTCGTAGGTCCTCTTCGAGTTCCGCCACGAGCTGATTTATCTGCGATAGCAGGTCAGGGTCCTGCGAAAACACCTCTGCCAGCAACCTGTATCGGGCGACGGCGTTCATCAGTTCCATATGGAAGTCGTATTCACCCATGCAAATCAAAGCGTGCGCGACCACTTAGTTTCGTAGCGATGCAATAGCAGCACTCTGCTGCTTAACCTCGGCGGCGGCAGCGGCTACGAACTTGAAATCGGGTTGGCCAGCGTCTCGACATAGGATCACCTAGCGGTAGATGGGGTCAGCTCGATTTGCGGGGACGGCTATCGATCTTTGGTCTCAAGGACTGTGCAAGATCAGTCCTGGCCCGAAGACGCTGATCGCTCGTGCAGCCCAGATTGCTTCCGGCGACACCAAGACAATGGCGAGCGCCACTAGAGCGATCGAGTGGCCCCCAGCACCGCCTTTAATGTTCTAAAAGTTCCTAACATGGTCCCAGTTCCCTGAGAGAATAAAACACCGGGAACTGCAAGATGGTCCAGAACCGGAGTTCACCCCCAAGGGTTAACATCATGAAAGGCCGAAAGCAGGACCCCAATCATTGGCACGGGCACGCTGAGATAAGAAATGGCGGCCAGCCAAGAATATAGTTTCTCCGCTATGAAACTCCTGACTGAATACATAGAACACGCATTGCAGTTTGAGCGCTTGGCTGCCCACGAAGCTGATCCAAATCTCAAGGCGCAGCTCGCCGAACAAGCGAAAGCCTATCGCGAGTTGGCTGCAGAGCGCGCTGCCCGGTACGGACTCCCGCCCCCTAGTCCGCCCCGAGAAGCCACGCCCGTTTGAAGACCGCTTCAGTTGCCAGTCTTTTCGACTCCTCCCTTAACTTCGGAGATCAGCAACTAGAGTTTAGAACCTTACAGAGCGGCAAAACGTAGCTTGTCACCGTAGCTACTATGGCAGTCGGCAACACTGCTCTTGCCGCAAATCTGGTGGAAGCTACGGGCCTGCCACTGATGACGGTGCTCGTGACGATTCCGATGAAACATTTTCGGAAAGGACAGTGGGTTTTCTGGTGTCTCCCTGCTTTGCTTTTGCTGAGCGGTTGCGGCGGGACGACGCCCGAGTGTGATTCTTTCGATACGCGCAGTACGGTGGTTAAGATCGTTTCAGACAACAGCGACAACGCGCTTGTCAACTACGCGGTCAAGAATTCGAGCGCGATCGCGGCGATGGTAAGTAATACGAGCACAGAAGCCGAAAAATTAGCCACTTTGAAAAAGGCTAGACAAGGCGCCGCATACAGGTTGGATGAAACAATACGCACAAATTCAAAAGCCAAGCGAGCAGTTACTTGTACGGCGTTGTTGCATGTGACCGTTGAGGATGTAACAGCGCAAAAAGAGGTGGACTTTAAGGTAGAACAAGCTGCGGACGGCAAGATTTCCATTTCGGTCAGTCCGTTTCAATTTTGAGATGCCACTCCACTGACGACTTCCGACGAGGTAGGCGAATGATCTCGTTCATTGGCCATTCTGAAGTGTCTACACGTGCTGTCGAGGTCTCAGGATTTAGCGGACCCGATTTGCTCTCACTGGCATTTTCTGACCCAACTCGGACATTCCTTGGAAAGCCTCTCCCTCAAACTATTTGACGGCTGAACTTCAACTAAGGCTAGTCGATAGAAGACGCCGCCGGGTCGCGACGGCCGATCCCCAAGCGAACTCGCTGGCTCTAAGGTGTCTCGCTCAACCACGCACTTCCCGATTTGAAAGCGTGTGCCAACGTGAGCGACAATTACGTCAGCCACACAGTCATACTTCTGCTTAACACTTGAGCTTGCCGAAACCAAAAGATGACGCTTCGATGAGGTGTCGGGTCTTGGCGTGACACCTAGACTCCTCCAAATCCAGCTTCACGCCATCCCCGCAACGGCCCCCCGTGGGATCCAGCGACGCGGCGGGTTCTTGGGTAAAATACGGCGATGCGCAACGGTACAGTCGGACTCTGACAGGAATGCTGTTCGGTGGATGGACCGCGGATGCGATGCCCACATTGCTATGACTCAGGTTGGGTCTGCGAGGCTCATCCCGAGCGGCCTTGGGAAGGAGGGCCGCGCGCATGCGGATGTGGCGCGCCCGGTGAGCCCTGCCCGGTCTGCAATCGCCCAACTGCTGATGCTATTCCGGAAATGCCGGAGGACGTCGTGATCGACGCCAAGAAAGACGACAGGGAATAGAACAACCGCACGAAGGACCACCGATGTAAGCCGTCCGTCAGATCGACACCCTCTGTCGAAGCGGCTTTCGAAGATCGCATTGGGCGATTGTCTCACACTTCACGTTCTTTGACGTCTCCTTCCCAGGACGTCACTTTACCCCAGCCCATTCTTGTCCAGATGATCCGTAATCCTCCGCTGGGGGCCGCCTTGTCAGGTGGACCGTTGTGTTGAGAACTGTCCTTATGGACAGGCATACTCAC
>NZ_JBANBK010000068.1:0-46917 GCF_053572325.1 Bradyrhizobium sp. UFLA05-112
GGGTAGCGGAGTTCGCGGCGCCACTGTGCGTCACAAATTTGTCCGAGCTATCGATGAAACCCGTCGCGGATGCATCGTGATTGCGCTCACGGGCATCTCCGCAATGCCCACACTCGCCTGAAAGATTCCCATGCTGCTCAATCGTCGTTTGCTGGTCGCCTCGCTGTGTGCGCTGGCCACACGTCCCGTCTTTGCCGAGGAGGCGCCGCCGGCGCTTCAAACCTATGAACGCGAGAGCGGCGGCAAGGTTGGCTTCTATGCCGAGAACCTCAGCTCCGGCAAAAAGCTCGCCTGGCGCGCCGACGAGCGGTTTGTCATGTGCTCGACGTTCAAGGCTTCGCTTGCAGCCTGCGTGCTGGCGCGGGTCGATCGCGGCGAGGACCAGCTTGCGGCCATGATCGGCTATCGGCAGGCCGACCTGCTCGACTATGCGCCGGTGGCGAAGGAGAACCTGTCGAAGGGCGCGATGTCGGTCGCCGACATGTGCAAGGCCAGCGTCGAGCTCAGCGACAACACCTGCGCCAACCTCCTGCTGGCGCGGATCGGGGGACCGGCGGCACTCACCGCGTTCTGGCGCTCGCTCGGCGACACCACCTCGCGGCTCGATCACAACGAGCCTGAGCTCAACCGTTCGCCGCCGGGCGACCCGCACGACACGACCACGCCCGCTGCCATGGCCGGCAATTTCCGCCGTCTCGTGCTGGGCGAAGCCCTGTCCGCAGCCTCGCGCGCAGAGCTCACCGACTGGATGGTGAACTGCAAGACCGGTGCAAAACGGCTGCGCGCCGGCTTGCCGGGAACCTGGAGGATTGGCGACAAGACCGGCAACAACGGCAAGGACGCTTCCGGCGACATCGTGGTGGCCTGGCCGAAGCCCGATACCCCCGTCGTGATTGCGGCGTACACCCAGGGCGGCACGCCGAACGCCGCGCAGATCGATACGGTGTTCGCCGCCATCGGGCGAATGGTCACTGAACGTCTGGGATGATCCGGCTGCATTGACCTCGCGCGTGCTTCCAGGCCAAGTGAAAGAATGGTGGAAGCGCGGTTTCAGATCTTTCTCATCCTGCTCGGCGTGCTCGCAGGCACCGCGCTGGTGGCGCGGCGCCTCAACATCGCACCCGCCATCCTGTTGATGCTGGCCGGTGTGGGTCTGGCTTTCGTGCCGGGCATGCCGCGGGTCGAGCTGCCGCCGGAACTCGTACTGCTGCTGGTGTTGCCGCCGCTGATCTATTCGGCGAGCGTCGCGATGAGCTGGCGCGAGTTCAAAATGAACTTGCGCCCGATCGTGCTGCTCGCGGTCGGCTGCGTGATCTTCACCGCGGCGATGGTGGCAACCGCCGCGCATTTCCTGATCGGCATGCCCTGGACCACCGGCTTTCTGTTAGGTGCCATCGTCGCGCCGCCCGACGTGGTGGCGCCGCTCGCGATCGCGCGCAAGCTGCACATGCCGCGCCGCATCCTGGTCGTGCTCGAAGGCGAAGGGCTTGCCAACGATGCCACCGCGCTGATCCTCTATCGCTTCGCGCTCGCCGCGATCATGACCGGTAGCTTCTCGTTGCCGCTTGCGACCGGCGAGTTTGTCCTCATCATTGCCGGCGAGGTCGCCTACGGCATCGGGGTCGGCTGGCTCTCCCTGCGCGCCCGCAAATGGGCCCGCGACCCGCAGGTCGAGATCACGCTGTCGCTGATCACGCCCTACCTCGCCTACTGGCTGCCCGAGCATGTCGGCGGAAGCGGCGTGATCGCCACCGTCGCCTGCGGGCTCTATGTGAGCTGGAACGGACCGTTGTGGATTTCCTCGGCGACGCGCCTGCAGGGCATCTTCTTCTGGGATCTCGTGATCTACCTGATCGAGGGCATCCTGTTCCTGCTCACCGGCTTCCAGATGCGCGCACTCTACGAGCAGTCGAAGGCGTTTCCGCTCGACGAGATCCTGATCGCGACCGGCGTGGTCGTGGCCATCGTGGTCATCGCGCGCTTTGCCTGGCTCTATCCCGCGACCTACCTGCCACGGATATTGAGCCCGAGCCTGCGCCGGCGCGATCCCTCGCCGCCCTGGCAATGGGTGTTCACGCTGGCCTTCACCGGCGTGCGCGGTGCGGTGTCGCTCGCCGCCGCGCTGGCGCTGCCCTTCGTGCTGCCGGGCGGCGAGGCCTTTCCCTATCGCGACCTGATCCTGTTCGTCGCCTTCGGCGTCATCTTCGTCACGCTGGTCGGCGTCGGCCTCGGCCTGCCCAAGGTGGTGCGATGGCTCGGCGTGGCCGAAGCCGGCCGCTCCGAACACGTCGCCGAGCATGAGGCCGAGATCGCCGCACGGCGCCAGGCGCTCGATGCAGCCCTGAGGTCGCTCGATACGCTCGCCGAAGAGAAGGAGCTGTCCGACGAGGTGGTGCACCTGCTGCGCGCCCGGCACGAAATCCGCGCCAGCCAGCTTCCCGAGTCGCTAGACCCGAGCCGCGATGACGTCTCGGCCGCCGGCACCACGCTGACGCGTAAGCTGATCACCGCAGAGCGCAGGTTCATCCACGAGCTCTTGCGCGAGGGCAAAATCACCGACGAAGCAAGGCGGCGGATCGAGCGCGATCTCGATCTCGAGGAAGCGAGTCTCGCGAACCGGGAGTTTCAGCGGGTGCCGCTGTAGCGACAATCTCCGTTGTCGTCCCGGACAAGGCCGCCACCCATATCTGAGGGATTAGCTGTGGCGGGACGCGCTTCAGCGTCAACGCTGTCATTCCCCGCGAAAGCGGGGAATCCAGTGCGCCGCAGCTCATCGATTCATAACGGACCTCTCGGAGTACTGGATCGCCCGATCAAGTCGGGCGATGACGGCTGAGAGTGTGGCAAGCAGTTCCCACCATCTCGTCATTGCGAGCAATCTACCGCCGCTCGCAAAATTGCTTCGTCGCCGCCACCACAGCCGCTGCAATCGTCTGCTGCCGCTCCGGCGAGTTCATCGCCATTTCCTCGTCGCGATTGATGATGGAACCGGCCTCCAGCAGCACCGCGGCGCTTCTCGTGCGTGAGAGCACGACGAGCTGATCAAAGCGATAGACGCCGACATCCTTGTCCAGCAACTCGTGGCGATAGCGCCCCATCAGCGGCAGGGTGTACTGGTGCGCGTACGTCAGGTCCTGGGCCTTCAACTCCCTGCCGAGAAGGCGGGCGAACGCCAGGCTCGCAGCGTATCGCGGGTTCTGCCGCGAGACGAACAGCGAATGGCCGGAAAAGCGGTCACTGAAATGGCTTCTTGCGCCTTCGAACTCCCATTCCTCCAGAAATTTGTCCGGCACGGCGTCATGGTGAATCGACAGGAAGAGATCGGCGCGCCAGTCGTTGGCGACGTTGACGCGCTTGAAGAGGCTCGGCCTCGCCCTGCCGTCCGTCACGAGCAGACGCGTCGTGGCAAAACCTTCCGACTTCAGTCTCTCCGCGATGAGCCTGGCAAGCCGTAAGTTGAACGCGAACTCGGGGTCGTTGCGCGCGCTGTCCGCGCCGAGCGATTCGGCGGTGTGACCGACGTCCACGACGATGCGGAATTTGGCCGGCTCGCATTTTTCGGGCGCTGGCTTGGGATTGGGCGTAGGCTTCGCCCGTACGATCTTCCGCGCCGACGCGGCATGGCTCATATCGACCGGCGCGCGCAACAGCGGAAGAAGCAACGCAACGACCGCTGCAATGATGGCCCTCACGAACGGCAAGCGCTACACCGGCCGCTCGCCCCTCACCGTCACGCGCGTTCCCGACCGCGTGTGGGGCCAGTAGTCCCACATCGCGCGATGCTGGGTGCAGCGGTTGTCCCAGAAGGCGATGGCGTTCTCGGTCCAGCGGAATCGGCACTGGAACAGCGGGTTCTCGGCGTGCTGGTAGAGATAGGCGAGCATCGCGTCGCTCTCGTCGCGGGGAATGCCGTTGATGGAGCGGGTGAAGCCGCGGTTGACGTAGAGGGCCTTCTTGCCCGTCACCGGATGCGTGCGCACAACCGGGTGCTCGGCATGCGGATAGGTTTGCTTGTCGGCAACGCCGTAGTTCGCATAGAGCCCGCGATAGATCGGCTCGCCGTCATGCAGCGCAGTGAGGCCGTCGAGATAGGCCTTCATGCGGTCCGACAGCGCCTCATAGGCTGCATACATGTTGGCGAACAGCGTGTCGCCGCCGCGCGGCGGACATTGCTTGATGTAGAGGATCGAGCCCATCGGCGGCTCGAGATCGCAGGACACGTCGGAATGCCAACCCTCGCCATTGGCGCGCGGCGAGTTCTTGTCGGCATAGATCTTCATCAGTGCCGGGTCTTCGTCCTCATGCGGCGCGGCGGGATGAAAATGCAGCTCGCCGAACTTGCGGCCGAAGGCGAGATGCTGCTTTGGGGTAATGTGTTGGTCGCGGAAGAAGATGACGAGGTTTTCGGCCAATGCACGATGGATCTCGTCCATCTGCCGGTTGGAGCGCGCATCGTCGGACATGAGCTTGCCGATGTCGACGCCTGATATTTCCGCGCCGATGATCGGCGTGAGTTTTTCGACGGCGATGGTCTCATAAGGCGCGCCTTCATCGGCCATGTGGCGATAGCGCGGACCCTGCTTGCCAGTAAGCGAACTCATGGGTGTTGCTCCCAATCATTGTTGATTGAGGGCATCGTAGCCCGGATGGAGCGAAGCGCAATCCGGGAGCAGTGTGTCAGCTTGCGAGAGGCCCCGGATTTCGCTGCGCTCCATCCGGGCTAGATACGCGCCACAAACAGCGGAGCAAGATTACTCCGCCGCAGTCTCCGGCACCTTGGCGCCCTGTCCGTAACGCTGGTCGATGTAGTCGATCACAAGCGCCTTGAAGTCGGCGGCGATGCCGGGGCCGCGCAATGTGCGGAACTTCTTGCCGTCGACGAAGACGGGGGCGGCCGGCGCTTCGCCGGTGCCGGGCAAGGAGATGCCGATATTGGCATGCTTGGATTCGCCGGGGCCGTTGACGATGCAGCCCATGACCGCGACGTTGAGCTCTTCGACACCGGGGTACTTGGTCTTCCAGGTCGGCATCTCGTCGCGGATGAAATCCTGGATCGAGCGCGCCAGCTCCTGGAACGTGGTCGAGGTGGTGCGGCCGCAACCCGGGCACGCCGCAACCAGCGGCACGAAGGTGCGAAAGCCCATGGTCTGTAAGAGCTCCTGTGCAACCTGCACCTCACGGGTGCGGTCGCCGCCCGGCTCCGGCGTCAGGGAGATGCGGATGGTGTCGCCGATGCCCTGCTGCAGCAGGATGCCGAGCGCAGCGGACGAGGCGACGATGCCCTTGGTGCCCATGCCGGCCTCGGTGAGGCCGAGATGGATGGCATAGTCGGAACGGCTCGCCAGGACCTCATAGACCGCGATCAGATCCTGCACCGCCGACACCTTGGCCGACAGGATGATGCGGTTCTTGGGCATGCCGAGCTCTTCGGCGCGCGCCGCCGAGAGCAGCGCGGACTGCACCATGGCTTCGCGCATCACGGCGCGGGCATCGCGCGGATTGGCCGAGGCCGCGTTCTCGTCCATCAGCTTGGACAGGAGCTCCTGGTCGAGCGAGCCCCAATTGGCGCCGATGCGCACCGGCTTGTCGTGCTTGTTGGCGATCTCGATGATGTCGGCGAACTGGGTGTCGCGCTTGTCCTTGAAGCCGACATTGCCGGGATTGATGCGGTACTTGTCGAGCGCTTCCGCGCAGGCCGGATAGTCGGCGAGCAGCTTGTGGCCGATATAGTGGAAGTCGCCGATCAGGGGCGTCGTGATGCCGCGCTTGCGCAGGCCGTCGCGGATGTGCGGAACGGCGGCGGCGGCCTCCTCGCGGTCCACGGTGATGCGGACCATCTCGGAACCGGCGCGCGACAGCGCTGCGACCTGGGCGATGGTGCCGTCGATATCGGCCGTGTCGGTGTTGGTCATCGACTGCACGACGATCGGCGCGCCGCCGCCGACGGCGACGTCGCCGACCTTGACCTGAGTGGTGTTGTGGCGCGGCGCGGGCCCCGCGATGTCGGAATCGATGGTGTTTTCGGGCTTGTTCATGGGGTCCAAATATCAGGTTTTGGTGACATTCAGCAATGCATCGCGCGGGGCCACAGCGTCTCGGCTGGGACGGTTAACTAGAAAAAGCCCAGCAATTACAAGGATAGCAGCTGCCCCGAACGTGAGGCTGAGGGTGTCATGCAGGATGAAATAGCTAGCGACGACGCCAAACAAAGGGGTGATGAAGGTAAAAGCCGACAATTTGCTGGCCGAATAGGTCTTCACCAGCGCGAACCAAAGCGTGAACGTGGTTCCGACCACCCAGACCGCCTGGAACACCATCAGCGTGATCGAGAGCGGGCCCGGGGCATGGGGAATGGTCTCGCCCAGGAGATACGCGGCCAGGCCCAGAATCGGGATCGACACCGCGACCTGGTAACCGATAGCCTTCTCCGGCGGGGCGAAGCGCAGCCGTGTCGACTTGGCGACCAGGGTTGTTCCGGCCCATAGCGCGGCGCCGCCGACGATCATGAGGTCGCCGAGCAGGACCTGTGAATCCACGTTGGGCTGCGGCACGCCGATCGCAAGCGCCACTCCGGCAAAGCTGACGGCGAGCCCGAGCCACTGCGTACCACTGAGCCGCTCGCCCAGCACCTGGTAGGAGCCGAGCGCAACGAAGAACGGCGCGGTGTAGAGGAAAACCACGGCGCGGGAAGCCGGGGTGAAGCGCAGGCCTTCATAGATCAGCACGAACTCGGCGCCGAACATCAACCCGGCGATGAGGCCTGCGGCCAGCGTGCCGTCGCGCTCGAAGAATTTTGCGCCGCGCAAGGTGCCGATGATGAACACCACCGGTAGCGCGCCCATCGAGCGGATGGTCGCCTGGAGCACTGGCGGGATATCCGGGATGACCAGCTTCACCGCGATCTGGTTGAACCCCCAGGTCAGGCACAGCATGAGCATCAGGGCGATGGCGCCGCCGCTCAAGGGGCGGCCGGCGGACGTGCTTGTTGGTTCTATCGACATGTCTTCCCGGGACCGGCTTGGCGCCGTTGTTATCAAGAAGCTTTCTGACAATGGGTGCAGGTGCCCGTGATCTCGACCACAGACAGTTTGGGGGCAAAACCGGAGGCGCGGGCAGCCTGGTTGAGACCCTGTGCGACGGATGCCGCCGGAATCTCGCCGACGAGGCCACAGCGCTCGCAGATCAGGAACGCGACCGCCGAGGTCGCGTCATGGTCGTGAGCGCAGGCGAGATAGGCATTGCGACTCTCGATCCGGTGCACAAGGCTATTGGCCATCAGGAACTCGAGCGCACGATAGACCGTGATCGGCGCCGGCCGCGGCATCGATTTGGCCAGCTCGTCGATCACCTCATAGGCGCCGAGCGGTCGATGGCTGGAGAGCAGCGCCTTGAGCACCTCGCGGCGGATCGGCGTGAATTTCTGCGCGCGCTGCTCGCAAACGGCTTCCGCATGCGTCAAGGCATCCGCGGTGCAGCGGCCGTGATCGTGGTCAGGCGCGGGAAAGGCCGGCTTTGCAAGGCTCATGGCGCAGACCTTTAGCATTTCCGGAACGGGAACCCAAAGAGCGCGGTCTCGAATGGCTGCCAGCCATGCTTTTCCGGCGGAGCAGCGCCGCGTTACGTTGCCATGAAATAATCATAAGCTTGCTTATTATATGCCAAGCTTATTGGAGACCAAGCTTATGAGCCGCACGTCGGTTGATCAGAACTTCCTGTTCACGCTCGGCGAACTGTATCGCCTGTTGCGGGTCTATGCCGACAAGGAGGCATCCCGCTACGGCATCACCCGCGCGCAATGGGCGGTGCTGGCCAAGGTCGAGCGCAGCGAGGGCATGAAGCAGTCCGAGCTTGCCGAGCTGCTGGAGATGCAGCCGATCACCCTGACGCGGCTGATCGACAAGCTCTGCGACAATGACTGGATCGAGCGTCGCAGCGACGCTTCCGACCGCCGCGTCAACCGCCTCTATCTGAAGAAGGCCGGCCGCTCGCTGCTCGGCAGGATGAGCGGCCTGAAGTCCGAACTCACGGCCAATGCGCTCGACGGCATCAACCCGGCGGACGCCCACCGTCTCCTCACCCAACTCGAAACAATCAAGGAAAACGTGCGCAACGCCATCCAGACCAGCGGAGCGGAACAAGCGCGCAGGGAGCAGCGCTATGGCTGATCAGGTCCTGAAATTCGTCCCCGAGCAGAAGGGCGGCCAGAGCGGCAAGCCAACCAAGAAGGTCGCGGCCGAGCCGCGTCGCCGGCTGCTGGCCGGCCTGCGCCGCTATCGTCGCTTCCTCCTGATGGTGGTGCTGCCCACGGCGGCCGCGATCGGCGGCATCACCTTCTATCTGCATGGCGGCCGCTACGTCGGCACCGATGATGCCTATGTCGGCGCACAGAAGGTTTTGGTGACGCCCGACATCTCCGGCAAGATTGACAAGGTCGTCGTGAAGGAAGGCCAGCTCGTCAAGCAGGGCGATGAGCTGTTCGAGATCGATCCGGTCCCGTTCCGTCTTGCGGTGCAGGAGGCCAAAGCGCAGCTCGCGCAAGCCAGGACCACCTACGACAACCTCGTCGCCAACGTCAAAATCTACGGCCAGATGCTCGATCTCGCCCAGCAGGGCATGGATCTGAAGCAGCGCGACGTCGAGCGCAAGCAGGCGCTGGTGAAGAACAATTATGGCTCCCAGCTCGACCTCGACAACGCCTCGAACGCATTGGTCACGGCCGGCGCGCAGGCGCAGTTCGTCAAGCAGCAGCTCTCCAATGCGAAGACGCAGCTGCTCGGCAATCCCGACCTGCCGCTGGAAGAGTTCCCGCCCTATGTGCAGGCCAAGGCCAAGCTGGATGACGCCCAGCGCAATCTCGACCATGCCGTGCTGCGCGCGCCGATGAGCGGCGTGGCGACGCAAGTCGACCAGATCCAGCTCGGCCGCTTCGTCGCCGCCGGCACGCCGGTGTTCTCCATCGTCGACATCGCGCATCCCTGGGTCGATGCCAATCCGAAGGAGAGCGACCTCACCCATGTCGCAGTCGGGCAATCAGTCACGCTCGAGGTCGATGCGTTCCCCAACCATGTGTTCAAGGGCAAGATCGGCTCGCTGTCGCCGGGCACCGGCGCGCAGTTCGCGATCCTGCCGCCGCAGAACGCTACCGGCAATTTCGTCAAGGTCGTGCAGCGCGTACCGGTGCGGATCTATTTCGACGACAGCGACAAGTTCGTGAAGAAGCTGAAGGCCGGCATGAGTGTCTATGCCACCATCGACACCGGCCATCAGCGCTCGCTCGCCGGCCTGTTCGGCCTGTCGGCGAACGCCAACCAGGACAAGGAAGACTGACGTCGATGTCCGGTTCCGCCAGTACAGCGATGGTCCCCGGCCTGCGCCGGAACATGGTGACGATCTGCGCCATGACCGCGACCATCATGCAGGCGCTGGACACGACGATCGCCAACGTCGCCTTGCCCTACATGCAGGGCACGCTGTCGGCCTCACAGGACCAGATCAACTGGGTCCTGACCTCCTATATCGTCGCCGCCGCGATCATGACCGCCCCAGTCGGCTGGATCGCCAACCGCTACGGCCGCAAGCGCATCTTCATCATCTGCTCGGCCGGCTTCACGCTCGCCTCCGTGCTGTGCGGGCTCGCGCAGGACATCAACCAGATGGTGCTGTTCCGCCTGCTTCAGGGCGTATTCGGCGCCGCGCTGGTGCCGCTGTCGCAGGCGGTGATGCTGGATTCCTACACGCTCCAGGAACGCGCCAAAGCGATGTCGATCTGGGGCATGGGCGTGATGATGGGCCCGATCATGGGTCCCTCGCTCGGGGCCTGGCTGACCGAGACCTATTCCTGGCATTGGGTCTTCTTCGTCAATTTGCCGTTCGGCGCTATCACCGTGCTCGGCCTGATGGTCTTCATGGACGAGACCAAGAAGGATCTCAGCCTCAAATTCGACTGGTTCGGCTTCACGGCGCTGGCCGTCGCCATCGGCGCGCTCCAGCTCGCGCTCGACCGCGGCGAGCAGCTCGACTGGTTCGAGTCGGCCGAGATCGTGACCGAGTTCGTCGTCTCGGCCGTCGCTTTCTATTATTTCTTCGCCCACTCCTTCACGACCTCGCGGCCGTTCATCCGCTTCGCGCTGTTCAAAGACCGCAACTTCCTCACCGGCTGCATCTTCATGACGGTGATGGGGCTCGTGCTGTACTCGACCATGGCGCTGGCCTCGCCTTACTTACAAAACGTCATCGGCTATCCCATCATCACCGCGGGCGAACTGCTCGCAACGCGCGGCTTCGGCACCTTCCTCGCCATGATGGCGGTCGGGCGCATGATGCGCTATTTCGAGGCGCGCACGCTGATCATTGCCGGGCTCACGCTGACCGCCGGCTCGCTGTTCCAGATGACCGGATGGACCGACCAGACCCAGGCGCTCGAGATCATCACGGTCAGCATCTTTCAGGGTTTTGGCTTCGGCCTCGTGTTCGTGCCGCTCTCCACCGTGTCGTTCCTGACGCTGCCCAATGACCTGCGCACCGACGGCACCTCGATGCTGACGCTGCTCCGCAACGTCGCAAGCTCGGTCGGCATCTCCATCGTCATCGCCGAGCTGACCCAGGGCTCGCGCAAGACCTATGCGATCCTCTCCGAGCACATCAACCCGTTCAACCACGCGCTTCAGATGCCTGATGTCGCCGGCATGATCAACCTTTCCACCGACGCCGGCCGCGCCATGGCCGACAAGATCGTCGCCATCCAGGCGCAGATCATCGCCTTCGCGCACGACTACCAGCTCGTGATGATCTTCATCCTCTGCACCATCCCGCTGGCCCTGATGATCGGCTCAACCAAGGCCGCACTGCGCAAGCAGGCGGCCGGGCCGGAGCATGCGGTGATGGAGTAGGGGCCGCTCGTGCCCCGGACGCAGCGCAGCACGCAGTGATGCGCTGCTGAGCCGGGGCCCAGGCCGAGTGGCAACATAGGTCACGGTTCTGCGGCGCATCGCTACGCGCTGCACCGCGCCCGGGACACGAGCAAATCACTCCAAAAACTCCTCGCAGCCGAGCTCGTCGACGGCGAGCAGCACCCGCTGGAGGTTGTTCCACCAGATCACCGGCGGGATGTTGACGCTCCATTGCCAGACCGGGTTGGTGATGTGCCAGAGCACCGACTGGCGATAGTCGCGATCAAGCGCCTCGCGGCTGTAGCCGGTTACGCCGTGCGCGATCAACGTGCCGTAGTAGCTGTCCAGCAGCGGCCGTTCGAGCGCCCGCCGGGTCTCGGGATACCATTGCAACGCCATCATGTAGGCGAGGTCGCCGGTCGGCACGTTGATGCGCCATTGGTCGAAGTCGAAGATGCGCACGGTATCGGCGACGGCGGCGCGCGGCAGCAGGAAATTCCAGGTGTGGGCATCGCCGTGGATGATGGTCACGTGGCGGCGCGAATGGTAGCGCTGGAACAGCCGGTCCCATTGCGCGAGCAAGCGATGGAAGAGATCGCGCCGCTCCTCACCGAGGCGATCGCCGAGCATGTCGGCAAAGCGGTCGTAATGACCGGTGAACGTCTCCAGCAGATTTGTCGTCTCGGCGGCGCTCATCCAGACGCCAACCGTCTCGCCGAGACTTGGGTGATCCCACCACGCTGCGTGCATGCGTGCGAGCGTGGTGACGATGCCCATCGCCTGTCCGTGTGATGGCGGCAACGGCCACGCCGTCGCGATCTCGTGGCTGTCAGTCAAATCTTCCAGTGTCAGATGCCAGGCAAGGCTCTCCTCGTCGAAATGTCCGTCGAAGCAGCGCGGCACGAGCCGCAAGGGCATCCTGGGTGCAAGCTGCGTGTAAAAGGCCACTTCGCGCCGGCCGGCATTCGGCAGCGACTTGGCGAACGACGCGTGGGCCGTCTTCAGGATCAGGGACTGCGGCGCGCCATTGGACTCGCCGACATAGCGCAGACCAAGGCGCGTGATATGCGACAGGATCGTGTCGCGCGATGACAGGACCTTGACCTCGCGCACCGCGCCGCGGTCCAGCGCGCCGGCCTTGCGCAGCGCGGCGGTGAGATACGCGGCGTCAGCGACCGCCGGTAGTTGTGGAGTTGTCATGAAGCGCGCCCCGTGTGCCGCGCTCATCCTGCACGATCACACGGGGAAGCGCCAGCCGCGCCGTCGGAAAAGCGGCGCTCCGATCTCACACGTCGAAGAACACCGTCTCCTCGCCGCCCTGGAGCCGCAGGTCGAGGCGATAGACCGGCTTGGCCGCATCGCGCTTCGCAATCAGCGTCGCGCGGCGATCGGCGGGCACCAGCGCCAGCACGGGATCGTTGGCGAGGTCAGCATCGTCGCTGAAATAGATGCGGGTGTAGAGATGCCTGAGCATGCCGCGCGCGAACACCGCGACCAGGAGATGCGGCGCCTGCGGCTTGCCGTCAGGATCGGGCACCACGCCCGGCTTGATCGTATCGAAGGAATAGTTGCCGTCCTTGTCGGTGCCGCAGCGAGCGAAGCCGCGGAAGCTGGCGTTCGGCAGGGCGCGCTTGTCCTGCGGGTCGGCAAACCGTCCCTGCGCATCCGCCTGCCAGATCTCCAGCATGCAGTCCGGCACGGCGACGCCGTCGCCGTCGAACACCTTGCCCTCGATGCGGAGGCGGTCGCCGGTGACGTCGGGCGTAAGCGTCGAGTTGGTGAACGCGTCGTTCCACTCATAGTCGCCGGTCGGCGTCAGGCCGTATTTGAAGAACGGACCGACGGTTTGCGATGGCGTGATCCCGTTGGGCTTCACAGAATCCTGCACTTAAGTGTTCTCCATTGGCGTGGCGTTCTTGCCGCGCAGCACGACGTCAAAGCGATAGCACAGCGCCCATTCGGGCTTGGTGTTCTCGAGATCGAAGGATGAGACCATCCGCATGCGCGCCTTCTCGTCCGGCACCGAGTTGAAGATCGGATCGAACGGGAACAGGGGATCGCCGGGGAAATACATCTGCGTCACCAGGCGCGTGACGAAAGAATGGCCAAACACCGAGAGATGGATGTGCGCGGGCCGCCAGGCATTGTGATGATTGCCCCAGGGGTAGGCGCCGGGCTTGATGGTGACGAAGCGGTAGTAGCCCGACGCATCGCTCTGGGTGCGGCCGGCGCCGGTGAAGTTCGGATCGAGCGGCGCAGGATGCTGGTCACGCACATGCACGTAGCGGCCGCAGGCATTGGCCTGCCAGATCTCGACCAGCGAATTGGGTACGCCGCGGCCATCCTCGTCGAGCACATGGCCGTGCACGATGATGCGCTCGCCGAGCGGCTCGCCCTTGTGCATGCGGGTGAGATCGTTGTCGCCCTCGCGGACGGTTTCGTGGCCGTAGACCGGGCCGGTCAGCTCCGCGAGCGTGTGGCGCATCGGGATCAGGGGCTTGTGCGGCGCCCGCTTGATCGAACTCTTGTAGTCGGGCGACAGCGGCAAGGGATGCGCCTTGTTGCTGTCGACGGGATAGATGAATGTCATGGCCAAACTCCTCCCCGGCCATTTTAGTCCGGCCGGTCAACGCTTCCGCCAATCATTATAGGATATAACTAATTGGGGGAAGCGGTTTGGCGATCCTCCTACGCCGGCAGCTGACATATGGGCGCACTATTTGATCGGCGGACGCGGCAGCACGGCCTCACCGGCCTCGAGCCGGTAGGTGTGGTCGAGTGAATACCAGGGCGTCGCGACGTCGCGCTCAGTCGGATGCGACGCATCATGGCGCTGGAACTTGCCAATCAGCGCTTGAGTCACGCCGAACTGCACGTCGCTGTCGATGTGCGGATCCGTGGGGTCGTAGACCTGCGAGATCAGCACCTTGAATCCGGGCTTGAAGATTAGGGCGTGCAGATGCGCGGGACGGTAGGGGTGCCGACCCTGCGCCTTCAGGAGGCGGCCGACCACGCCGTTGGTCGGAATGGGGTAACCGACCATCATCATCGAGCGGAACGAGAAGCGTCCGTCCTGGTCGGTCGTGAACTTGCCGCGCAGGTTCATGTCCGCCTGCTCCGGATCCTGGTTCTCGTAGAGGCCAACCGGCGAGGCGTGCCAGACATCGACTTCTGCGCCGGCGACGGGGCGGCCTTTCCTGTCGACGACGCGGCCGCTGACGAACAGCGGCGCACCCGGCGTCTCGGAGCGGACGATCGATCCGCCATTCTCCACCCGCGGCGAGTTCAAGCGCCAGAACGGTCCGAGCAGCGACTGGTCGGTTTCGGTGTTGCCCTGATCGCCATTGTTGAGCAGGCACACCAGGGGCGAGACGCCAAGCGAGCCGGCCATCAGCACGACTTCGTTGTGCGTGTCTGTGGTCAGCTTGCCGAGTTCCGCGATGATCGCCGTAGCGTCGCGAAACTCCTTCTCGGTTAGTCGAACGTCACGGACGAAGCCATGCAGATGCTTGACTAGCGAGATCATGATCTGCCGCATCCGCGGATCGGACGTCCGCTCCATCACCGCCAGAGCGGCGGCCGTGACGTCCTGTTCGCGCTCGATGATCATGGCACGGCCCTCTCACTTGGCGTCATGGCCGGGCTTCTCCCGGCTATCCACGACCTTCTCCCGGCACCAAGAGCGTGGATGCCCGGGACAAGCCCGGGCATGACGAATCTTTGGCACCCGCCCCGGGATGCCGAGACGCTGCGCCTTTCGTCAGTTCAGTTTCTCGATCGCGACCGCGACGCCCTGGCCGACGCCGACACACATGGTGGCGAGCGCGAGCTTGCCGCCGCGCTTCTCCATGCCGTGCACGGCGGTAAGCGCAAGGCGCGCGCCGCTCATGCCGAGGGGATGGCCGAGCGCGATCGCGCCGCCATGCGGATTGACGAAGTCGGCATCGTCGGCGACGCCAAGCTGGCGCAGGCAGGCGATGCCTTGAGAGGCGAAGGCTTCGTTGAGCTCGATCAGGTCGAAATCGCTGATCTTCTTGCCCAGACGCTCCATCAGCTTGCGGGTCGCCGGCACGGGGCCAATGCCCATGATGCGCGGCGGCACGCCGGCCGAAGCGAGGCCGAGGATGCGCGCGCGCGGCGTGAGGCCATGCTTCTTCACGGCCGCTTCGGACGCGAGGATCATCGCTGCGGCGCCGTCATTGACGCCGGAGGCGTTGCCGGCCGTCACCGTACCGGGATTGCGCACGATCGGCTTCAGCTTGGCGAGACCCTCGCGAGTCGTCTCGGGCCGCGGATGCTCGTCCTTGTCGACGGTGATGGGGCCGGCCTTGCCGCCGGGAATCGTGATCGGCGTGATCTCCTCGGCGAAATAGCCGGCGGCGATCGCCGCACCCGCGCGCTGCTGCGAGCGGATGGCGAAAGCGTCCTGATCGGCGCGCGAGACCTGGAATTCCTCGGCGACGTTCTCGCCGGTCTCCGGCATGGCGTCGACGCCGTATTGCGCCTTGAGCAGCGGATTGATGAAGCGCCAGCCGATGGTGGTGTCAAAGATCTCCGCCGAGCGCGAGAAGGCTTCCTGCGCCTTGCCCATCACGAAGGGCGCGCGGGTCATGGATTCGACGCCACCGGCAATTGCGAATTCGATCTCGCCGGAGCGGATGGCGCGGCCCGCCGCACCGACCGCGTCGAGGCCGGAGGCGCAGAGGCGGTTCAGCGTCTGGCCGGGAACCGAATCCGGGAGCCCTGCGAGCAGCAGCGCCATGCGCGCCACGTTGCGGTTGTCTTCGCCGGCCTGGTTGGCGCAGCCGAAGAACACTTCGTCCACCTGCGACCAGTCGAGCTTGGGGTGCTTGGCCATCAGCGCCTTGATCGGGGCGGCGGCGAGATCATCGGCGCGCACCTTGGCGAGCGAGCCGCCGAAACGGCCGATCGGGGTCCGGACGGCATCGCAGATAAACACATCACGCATCGTTGTTCTCCCTGAGTGCCGCGGTCCGGCCAAAATTCTTCAATGACGGCGGAGTTTTAGGAGGGCGCCCGCGGCAGGTCAATTGACGGTTTCGCGCGCGATTCGCAGGGGGCTGACGCCGGCAACGCATGCCGCGCTGCGGACAGCGTGGAAAACCCGCCTCCCCCGGCCAAAGCGATAGGACCACGGGACGAAATTTTGTAGGTTGCGCCGCCCATGACGATGCAACAGCCCATTCCCGCACCAGAACCTGAATCCGCGCCCGCGCCGCAAGCAGAAGCTGCTGCCCGTGTCACGCCGATGATGGAACAGTATCTGGAGATCAAGGCGGCACATCAGGGCCTGCTGCTGTTCTACAGGATGGGCGATTTCTACGAATTGTTCTTCGAGGACGCCGAGATCGCCTCCAAGACGCTCGGCATCGTGCTGACCAAGCGCGGCAAGCATCAGGGCGCCGATATTCCGATGTGCGGCGTGCCGGTCGAGCGCTCCGAGGATTATCTGCACCGCTTGATCAGCGCCGGCCACCGGGTCGCGGTGTGCGAGCAGACCGAAGATCCCGCCGCCGCCAAGGCGCGCGGCAACAAGAGCGTCGTACGCCGCGGTGTGGTGCGGCTGGTCACGCCGGGCACGCTGACCGAGGACACGCTGCTCGATGCGCGCGCCAACAATTATCTGCTGGCGATCGCGCGCGCCCGCTCCTCCTCGGGCGGCGATCGCTTTGGTCTCGCCTGGATCGATATTTCGACCGCCGAGTTCATGGTGACGGAATGCGCAGGCGGGGAGCTAGCCGCAACGCTGGCGCGCATCAATCCGAACGAGGCTGTTGTCACCGACGCGCTCTACAGCGACAACGAACTGGGACCGGTCTTGCGCGAGTTGCCGGCGGTGACGCCGCTGACCCGCGACGTCTTCGACGGCGCCACCGCCGAGAAACGCCTATGTGATTATTTTGCGGTTGCGACCATGGACGGGCTCGCACAGCTCACGCGGCTCGAGGCCACGGCCGCGGCCGCCGCCGTCACCTATGTCGACCGCACCCAGGTCGGAAAACATCCACCGCTGTCACCACCCGCGCGCGAGGCCTCCGGCGCGACCATGGCGATCGATCCGGCCACTCGCGCCAATCTCGAGCTGACGCGGACGCTGGCCGGCGAACGCCGCGGCTCGCTGCTCGACGCGATCGACTGCACGGTGACATCGGCGGGCTCGCGCCTGCTCGCACAGCGCCTCGCGGCACCGCTGACGGACGCAGCAGGCATCGCGCGGCGGCTCGATGCGGTCAGCGCCTTCGTCGCGGACTCCGCCGCGCGCGAGGACATCCGCAGCATTTTGCGCGGTGCGCCCGACATGTCGCGCGCGCTGGCGCGGCTCTCGGTTGGCCGCGGCGGACCGCGCGATCTCGCCGGGATCCGCGACGGCATTTTGGCGGCCGACCAGGCGCTGGCACGGCTCAATGAAATCGTCCAGCCGCCGCAGGAAATCGCCGCGGTGATGGCAGCATTGCAGCGGCCCTCGCGCGAGCTCGCGGCGGAGTTTGCGGCCGCGCTCGCCGAGCAATTGCCGCTGATCAAGCGCGACGGTGGTTTCGTCCGCGAAGGTTATGAGCCCGCGCTCGACGAGGCGAGAAACCTGCGCGACGCCTCGCGCCTGGTAGTCGCCTCGATGCAGGCGCGCTACGCCGACGCGACCTCTGTGAAGGGCCTGAAGATCCGGCACAACAACGTGCTCGGCTATTTCGTCGAGGTGACCGCGCAGCATGGCGACAAGCTGATGTCAGCGCCGCTGAACGCGACCTTCATCCACCGCCAGACACTGGCTGGACAGGTGCGCTTCACCACATCCGAGCTCGGGGAGATCGAGGCCAAGATCGCCAATGCCGGCGACCGCGCGCTCGGGCTCGAGCTGGAAATCTTCGAGCGGCTCTGCGCCAAGGCGCTTGATATCAGCGAGGATCTGCGCGCCGCGGCGCATGGCTTCGCGCTGCTCGATGTCGCGACCTCGCTGGCAAAGCTCGCGGTCGACGAGAACTATGTGCGGCCCGAGGTCGACGGCTCCTTGGGCTTTGCCATCGAAGCCGGGCGCCATCCGGTGGTCGAGCAGGCCTTGAAGCGCAATGGCGAGCCGTTCATTGCCAATGCCTGCGACCTGTCGCCGGCGCCAGCACAGAAATCCGGCCAGCTCTGGCTGCTCACCGGCCCCAACATGGCCGGCAAGTCGACCTTCCTGCGCCAGAACGCGCTGATTGCTTTGATGGCGCAGATCGGCAGCTTCGTGCCGGCCTCGCGCGCGCGGATCGGCATCATCGACCGGCTATTCTCGCGCGTCGGCGCCGCCGACGATCTCGCGCGCGGCCGCTCGACCTTCATGGTGGAAATGGTCGAGACCGCGGCGATCCTCAATCAGGCCGGCGAGCGCTCGCTCGTGATCCTGGATGAAATCGGCCGCGGCACCGCGACCTTCGACGGCCTCTCGATCGCCTGGGCCGCGATCGAGCATCTGCACGAGAGCAACCGCTGCCGCACGCTGTTCGCCACGCACTACCACGAGCTCACTGCACTTTCAGCAAAGCTGCCGCGGATGTTCAACGCCACGGTCCGGGTCAAGGAGTGGCAGGGCAACGTCGTGTTCCTGCATGAGGTGCTGCCGGGCTCGGCCGACCGCTCCTACGGCATCCAGGTCGCAAAGCTCGCCGGCCTGCCGCCGGCCGTGATCACGCGCGCCAAATCCGTGCTGGCGAAACTCGAAGCACAAGACCGCGGCCAGACCGCGCGTGCGCTGGTCGATGATCTCCCGCTGTTCGCGGTGCCCTCACGCGCCGCCGCGGACGCAGCACCGCCGAGTGAGGCCGAGCTGCTCGTAGAAGCGCTAAAGGCGCTGCACCCCGACGAGATGACGCCGCGCGAGGCGCTGGATGCGCTCTATTCGCTGAAGGCCAAGCTGCCGAAGCAGTGAAGGTGCGTAGGGTGGGCAAAGGCGCGAAGCGCCGTGCCCACCATCTCTCCGCAACCTCGACATCAGCGGTGGGCACGCTTCCGCCTTCGCTCTTCGAGCTGCGGCGGAAAAGTCGCTTTGCCTACCCTACACTTCCGAGCGCTTGGCTACGCCCTCGCCGCGATCGCGGCGGCTTCGGCGGCGGCGCGCTGCATGCTGGTCGACATCTCGTTCGTCACCGTGCTCTGCTCCTCGATGGCTGCTGCGGTCGAAGTCACGTATTCGCTGACGTTGTTGATCGCCTGCTTGATCGACGAGAGCGCGCTGACGACATCGCCGGAGATGCCGTTGAGGCTGCCGATCTCCTGGCCGATCTTGTCGGTCGCCTGCTTGGCTTGGTTGGCAAGGCTCTTCACCTCGGAGGCGACCACTGCGAAGCCGCGGCCGGCTTCACCCGCGCGCGCCGATTCGATGGTGGCATTGAGCGCGAGCAGGTTGATCTGCCCGGTGATGCTGTTGATCATCTCGACGATGCCGCTCATCGCCTGCGCGGCTTCGGTCAGACGCTGGGCCTGCGCGTCGGCGGAGGCGACCTGTTCCACCGCGCCCAATGCGGTCTCGCGCGATTTGGTCATCGCTTCCGAAATCTCCCGCACCGAGGCGTTGAGCTCCTCGGATCCGGCGGCAACCGATTCCATCATGCCGCGGACGCGTTCATTGCCCATGCGGACCAGCACCTGCTTGGTGGTATCGGTCGCATATTTCACCACCTTGAACGGCTTGCCGTTGAGATCGAGGATCGGATTGTAGGAGGCCTGGATGTAGACCTCCCTGCCGCCCTTGCCGATGCGCCTGTATTCAGCCGCCTGGTACTGGCCGCGGTTGAGCGCGGCCCAGAACTCGCGATAGGCGGCGCCGTCGCGCTCCGACGGGTCGACAAACATGCTGTGGTGCTTGCCCTTGACCTCGGCGAGCGCGTAGCCGAGCGTGGCGAGGAAGTTACGGTTGGCTGTGATGATCGTGCCGTCCATGTTGAACTCGATCACAGCCTGTGCCTTGTCGATCGCTGCGATCTGGCCGGCAATGTCGACGTTCTTCAGCTTCTCGGCGGTGACGTCGGTTGCGAACTTGACGACGCCAAATGGCCTGCCGGCCTCGTCGAGCAGCGGATTGTAGGAGGCGAGGATCCAGACCTCGCGGCCGCCCTTGCCGATACGCTTGAACTCGCCCGAACGGTATTCTCCGCGGTTGAGTGCGGCCCAGAATTCGCGATAGGCCGCGCCGTCGCGCTCGGCCTGCGGCACGAACAGGCTGTGATGCTTGCCCTGGATCTCGCCGAGCGAATAGCCAAGCGCATTGCAGAAATTCTCGTTGGCCGTGACGATGCTGCCATCGAGGCGGAACTCGATGACGGCCTGCGCGCGGCCGATGGCGGAGATCTTCGACGCATCCGCCATGCTGTGGATCTTCTTGGCGGTGATGTCGGTCGCGATCTTGACGATCTTGACCGGCTTGCCGTCATCGCCGAGCACCGGATTGTAGGACGCTTCGATCCAGATCTCGCGGCCGCCCTTGGCGATCCGCTTGAACTCGGCCGCCTGGAACTCGCCGCGGCGGAGCCGTTCCCAGAACGTCCTGTAGGCGGCGCTATCGCGATGGTCGGCCGGCACGAACATGGAATGGTGCTTGCCCTGGATCTCGTCCAGCCGGTAACCGAGCGCGTCGAGGAAGTTCTTGTTGGCCGCGATGATCGTCCCGTCCGGCCTGAACTCGATCACGGCCTGCGAATGGCTGATGGCGTCGAGCTGCGCCTGGGCATTTCCAATGGACTTGCGACCAAACATCGTAATTTCTCCAGATTAAGGCATAGGTCCTCGTTGGGCGCGAACACATGCGCGCGCCCTTAATGGCACTTTGAGCTTTCGGCGGACCGATCGCTCATACTGGACTGCTAAATTGCGGCGCGCCCGCTGACGCGAACATGAAAACGCAAGCACGCTTTGATGTCGTCTCCGCCCAACGCAGGGACGACAAGAAGGGTACTATTACGTACAAGGCCCAAAGATTAAATTAATGATCGTATCGAAAACAGGCAGCGAAGCTGCTGCTTGCTCTTTAATGCGTCACTTTCCTGCGCGCGTTCCACCACAGCGTAAGATTCCAGGTCACGCAGGTTGCAAGCGCAAGGCTCAAGCCGATCGCCGAGTCGAATCGCACCACCACAACGTGCATCACTGCGATCGCCGCGCCGAATCCGAGCAAGCCCCAGGCAGAGTTCGCGATCACCGCTGCGGTCGGCGGGCCGCCGATGCGCGGATGCAGGATCACCATCATGCTGGTGAAAACGATCGGATAGAGCGCGATGACGCCGCTGACGCGCGGTCCGACCCAGCCAGAGGTCGAAACCACGATCGCAACCAGCGTTGCGACCAGCGCGGCGCGGAAGGGGATGTCGTACCAGCGGCGCGTAACCAGCGGCATCTTCACATGGCGGTATTGCGCGAGAAGTGGAATGCAGATGCCGAACGCGAACAGGTTGGCGGCAAGCCCCGCAGTCAGGGTCCAGTCGAACATGCGGATGATGGACGCAAGCACGATCCAGACCGCAACTGCGCTTCCGACACTCACCAGAAAGCTGTGCCGCTGCGCGAGCACGACATAGGTGAGCCCGAGGAAGATCGTCGCGGCGTTGACGGGAAGGCTCGCCAGCGCACCCTGCGCGATGAAGGCGGCATCGTGATCGAGTGCGAGAAAGACATAGGAAGGGCCGGCCGAGATCGGCAGCGTCGCGACCAGCGCGCCGATCACCGGACCGGAGCGCTCGGTAATGATTGACGCCGTCACGACAAACGCCGCAGCGATCGCCATGCGCAAGAGGAGGAAGAGTATGAAGGTGAGTTCGGGAGGCATTTGGCGCGGGTTGATTATTGTTGGATCGATTTATCCGCGGGCGCTTTCACCCCTGCCGTAGGGAGAGGTCGATTTGCGTAGCAAATCGGGGGAGGGCTTCAGGTCCCACGAGAGAGCGCTGCCCCTCACCCGCGCTTTCGGCGCGACCTCTCCCTCCGTGAGAGGTGGGCAGCTACATCCTCTGCATCGACACCGAAACCTTCGGGCCGTTCTTGATGGTCTGGTAGACCACGCAATAGCGCTCGGTGAGTTTCAGCAGCAGATCGAGCTTGTCTTGGGGTGCGTCGGTGTCGACCTCAAAGCGCAGGCGGATCTCGGCGAAGCCGACCGGGGTCTCCTTGTCGACGCCGAGCGTGCCGCGGAAATCGAGATCACCCTCGGCGTAAACGTTGCCGGTCTTCAAGGGCACATCAATCGCGGTCGCGACCGATTTCAGCGTGACGCCGGCGCAGGCAACCAGCGCCTCGAGCAGCATGTCGCCCGAGCAAAGCTCCAGCCCGGAGCCGCCCGTCGCCGGATGGAGGCCGGCGATGGCGAGCGCGCGACCGGTCTCGACCTTGCAGGCGATGCCACCGTTGTCGGTCGAGCCCTTGGCCTTTAGCGTGATCAGCGCCGCCTTCGGATCAGTCTTGTAGCGTTCCTTGATCGGGGCCTGCATCTGGCGAAGTTCTGCGGCATCCATTTTTGTTCTCTCCCGGAAGATCGCCCCTCGATGTACCGGCTGGGAGCAAGATTGTCACCACCACATCGCCTGGCCGGGACCCTGGGTTGCGTCACGGTCAGGCACATTGCGATCGAGCGAGCGGTCGAGCGACGTCAGGACATTGCGCTTGAAGCTGTCGAACAGCGGCGAGTTGCGGTCGCGCGGGCGTGCCAGATTGATCTCGATCTGGTCGAACAGCCGGCCCGGCCGCGGCCGCATCACGAGCACGCGATCAGCCAGCACCACGGCCTCGTCGACGTCATGGGTCACCAGGATCAGCGTCGGGCGCGTGTCGGCCCAGAGGTCGAGCAGGTGATCCTGGAGATCCCTGCGCGTGAAGGCATCGAGCGCCGAGAACGGCTCGTCGAGCAGGAGCACTTCGGGCTGCGGCACCAGCGCACGCGCGATCGCGACGCGCTGCGCCTGTCCGCCCGAAAGCTCGCGCGGCCAGGCATCGGCCTTGTCGGCAAGTCCGACGCGATCGAGCGCCCGTGCGACTCTTTCGCGCCGCTCGCCTGCGGGAAGATCGGCGATGCCAAAGCCGATATTGTCGGCCACGCTGAGCCAGGGCAGCAGCCGCGGCTCCTGGAAGATGATGCCGATCTTGGCGTGCGGCGACGTTATCGCCTCATCATCGAGCGTCACCGCGCCGGAGCTGGCGCGATCGAGGCCGGCGATGGCGCGCAGCAGCGTTGACTTGCCGCAGCCGGAACCGCCGATGATGGCGACGATCTCACCCTGCTTGATCGCAGCCGAGAAGCGCGCCAGCGCCTCGACGCCATTGGGGTAGGTCTTGCTCACCCGTTCGAGCGCCAGCATCACGCCCCTCCCCGCTCGCGGCCGAAGGCATCCTGCCAGCGGAGCAGCGGCGCCGTCGCGATCTCGATCATCCAGTCGGTGAGCTTGCCGAGGATGGCGAAGATGACGATCGCGGCCACGATCTGCGCGGGCTTGCCGAGCTGCTGGCCGTCGATCAGCAGATAGCCGAGGCCTTCGGAGGCCCCCATGAATTCGGCGGCAACGACGAACATCCAGCCAAGGCCAAGCCCGACACGGAGCGACACGACGTAAGCCGGGAGCACGGCGGGCAGCAGGATGCGGCGGATCATGGCTGGGCCCGACAGGCGGAAGATGCGGCCGACCTCGACGATCTTGCGATCGACGATGAGAATCGCGCCCATCACGCCGAGATAGACCGGAAAGAAAACGCCGACCGCGATCAGTGCGATCTTGGAGGTCTCGAAGATGCCCAGCCAGAGGATGAACAGCGGCACCCAGGCAATCGAGGGAATTGCACGCAGCGCCTGCACGGTCGGATCGAGCAGCCGGCGCGCCAACGACCAATAGCCGGCGATGGCGCCTAACAGCGTGCCCGCGACGACGCCGAGCACGAAGCCGAGACCGACACGCCACAAGGTCGCGGCGATGTGCCGCGTCAACTCACCCGAGCGGGCAAGATCGAGAATGGTCGCCAGGACTCGCGAGGGCGGTGGCACCAGCCGGCCGTTGGAATAGCCGAGCCAGACCACGAGCTCCCAGCCAAGCGCGAGCGTCAGCGGCAGCACGAGCCCGAGCAGCGGCCGCGCGTAGCGTGCAATGCGCGGCGCACGCGTTAGGCCGCTCTCGGACTGTTCCACCGCTGGGGCTTCGAAGGTCATAGCCATAGCAAGCGCGTCTCTGGCGGGAATGCAAGGGAGCGCAACATTCTCGACCGCCGTCCTGGGCTCGCTTCGCGCCCCGGGACGACGGCGGAGTTGGTTGCGCCCGCCTCTCCACTTGCGTAGCCCGGAGCGCAGTGCAATCCGGGATAGCGCCGCGGGAGGAAAAGTCCCGGATTGCGCTGCGCTCCATCCGGGCTGCAGGCCAGCATCAATTCGTCGGCAGCGGGACCTGGTCGTCGATCAGTGCATCGAGCGTGGCCTTCACATCCACCTTGGCGTCGACGACGCCGGCCTGCTGGAGCGCGAGGCCGGCGGCGAGGATCGAGTCGCGCTGCGCGGCGCCGATGCGGCTGTGGGTCAGTTCGGTGCGCTCCTTGAGCTGCTTGTCGACAACGGCATCGGGCAGCTTCGTCACCGCGATGAAGGTCTTCTTCAGCTCGTCGTAATTCGCCAGCGAGAACTTTCGCGCGTCCTCGTACACCGCGAGCACGCGGCGGACGATGTCGGGATAGTCCTTCAAGAACTGCTCGCGCACATTGAGGATGCCCCAGGTGTTGGCGTCGGCCTTGCGATAGAACAGCTTTGCGCCCTCCTCGACCTCGGCCTGCGCCATCATCGGATCGAGGCCGGCCCAGGCATCGACGTCGCCGCGGATCAGCGCGGTCTTGCCGTCGGCATGCTGAAGCAGCACCGGCGTGATGTCCTTTTCCGAGAGGCCCGCCCCAAGCAGCGCACGCACGAGGAAGATGTGCGGATCGGTGCCGCGGGTCACCGCGACGCGTTTGCCCTTCAGATCAGCCACGTCGGTTATCTTGGAATCCTTGGTCGTGACCAGCGCAGTCCATTCGGGGCGCGAATAGACGTAGATCGACTTGATCGGGTTGCCGTTGATCCTTGCGACCAGCGCCGCCGAGCCCGCAGTCGAGCCGAAATCGATCGAGCCGGCATTGAGGAATTCAAGCGCCTTGTTGGAGCCGGCCGACTGCACCCAGGTGATGCTGATGCCGTCCTTGGCGAACTCCTTCTCGAGAAGCCCCTTTTGCTTCAGGACCAGCGACACCGGATTGTAAGTCGCCCAGTCGATGCGAAGCTCCTTCAGCGGCTCGGCTGCGCGCGCCAGACCAGTGGTCAGCGCGAGCGCCACACCGCCCGCCAGCAGAATGCGTCGTGAAAATCTGGTCATGTCCGGCCTCCTTGCGAAACTTCATTGTTTTTCAATGAGTTATACCTAGAGGTCAACGAGAAAATCCCTATCTTGAAACCGGCCCGGCCGAGAACAAGTTTGTCGAAGGCCAGCCTTTCCAAGCATGGAACGACTATTGCGAGAGAATGGCGGGTGACAGCGCCGGTCAGCTCTTATATCCGGTGAAGCATGGACAGTGTCGCGCCCCAGCACAAGCAGGAGATGGATGATCGTTTCGACAGCGCGCGGGCAACCGCCGCGATCGATGCGCTTGCCGCAAAGCATGAGGGGCGCGAGGACGCGTTCCGCACGGCGATGGCGCAACTGCTCAAGGCCGAGCTGATCGCGGCGCGCGCGGAAGCGCAGAAGATCCTGCTGAAAGACCGCCACGGCCGGCGCTGCGCAGAGCGGCTGTGCCACGTGCAGGACGAGATCATCCGCATCCTCTACTCGGCCGCGACCCGCCATCTCTACCGCTCGCCGATCCCGACCGGCGCCGAGCGCATGGCAGTGGTTGCGACCGGAGGCTATGGCCGCGGCTTGATGGCACCGGAATCCGACATCGATCTCTTGTTCATCCTGCCCTACAAGCAGACCGCCTGGGGCGAGCAGGTCGCCGAAGCCATCCTCTATTGCCTGTGGGACATGGGCCTGAAGGTCGGTCACGCCACGCGCTCCGTCGATGAATCGATCCGGCAGGCGCGCGGCGACATGACCATCCGCACCGCCATCCTGGAGACGCGCTTCCTGACCGGCGACCAGCCGCTCTATGACGAGCTGGTCGCGCGGTTCGACAAGGAAGTGGTCCAGGGCACCGCATCCGAATTCGTTACCGCAAAGCTCGCCGAGCGCGAGGAGCGGCATCGCCGCGGCGGCCAGTCGCGTTATCTGGTCGAGCCCAACGTCAAGGACGGCAAGGGCGGCTTGCGCGACCTGCACACGCTGTTCTGGATCGCGAAATACGTCTATCGCGTGCGCGACACCGACGAGCTCGCCGAGCGCGGCGTGTTCGACGCGCAGGAGTACCGCACCTTCCGCCGCTGCGCCGACTTCCTCTGGTCGGTACGCTGCAACCTGCATTTCTACTGCGGCCGCGCCGAGGAGCGTCTCTCCTTCGACCTCCAGCGCGAGATCGCGGTGCGCCTCGGCTATACCTCGCATCCCGGCATGCAGGACGTCGAGCGTTTCATGAAACACTACTTCCTGGTCGCCAAGGAAGTCGGCAATCTCACCGCCATCCTGTGCGCGAAGCTCGAAGACCAGCAGGCCAAGCCCGCGCCGGTGCTGAGCCGGATGATGGCGCGCCTGAGGCCCAGCACCGTGAAGCGGCGCGTCCCTGACAGCGACGACTTCATCGTCGACAACAACCGCATCAACCTGGCTGCACCCGACGTGTTCAAGCACGATCCGGTCAACCTGATCCGCATCTTCCGCCTGGCACAGAAGAACAACCTCGCCTTCCACCCCGACGCGATGCGTAACGTGACGCGCTCGCTGGGCCTGATCAACGCGCAGCTTCGCGAGAATCCCGAAGCCAACCGGCTGTTCATGGAGATTTTGACCTCCAACGACGCCGAGACCGTGCTGCGACGGATGAACGAGACCGGCGTGCTCGGCCATTTCATCCGCGCCTTCGGCAAGATCGTCTCGATGATGCAGTTCAACATGTATCATCACTATACCGTCGACGAGCATCTGATCCGCTGCATCGGCTTCCTGCAGGACATCGAGCGCGGCGGCATCGAGGAGTTCACGCTCGCCAGCGACCTCATGCGCAAGACGCGGCCCGAGCACCGGCCGGTGATCTATATCGCGACGCTCTTGCACGACATCGCCAAGGGGCGGCCCGAGGATCATTCCATCGCGGGCGCCAAGGTGGCGCGCCGGCTCTGTCCGCGGCTCGGCTTCAGCCCGGCCGATACAGAGCTCGTGGCCTGGCTGATCGAGGAGCATCTGACCATGTCGACGGTCGCGCAGTCGCGCGATCTGTCGGACCGCAAGACGATCGAGAACTTTGCCGCCGTAGTGCAGTCGGTCGAGCAGATGAAGCTGCTCACGATCCTCACCACCGCCGACATCCGCGGCGTCGGGCCCGGGGTGTGGAACGGCTGGAAGGCGCAGCTCTTGCGATCGCTTTACTACGAGACCGAGCCGGTGCTGACCGGCGGCTTCTCGGAAGTAGACCGGGGCAAGCGCCTCGCCGCCGCGCACGCCGAGTTTCGCAACGCCTTCGCCGAATGGCCGAAGGAGGAGCTGGATGCCTATGTCGGCCGGCACTATCCGGCCTACTGGCTCAAGGTCGAGCTGCCGCGCAAGATGCGCCACGCGCGCTTCGTGCGCGCGAGCGAGCAGGCCGGCCACAAGCTCGCGATCAATGTCGGCTTCGACGAGGTCCGCGGCGTCACCGAACTCACGATCTTCGCCGCCGACCATCCCTGGCTGCTGTCGATCATCGCGGGCGCCTGCGCGTCCGCCGGCGCCAACATCGTCGACGCCCAGATCTACACCACGACCGACGGCCGTGCGCTCGACACCATCTCGATCTCGCGCGAATACGACCGCGACGAGGACGAGGGCCGTCGCGCCACCCGCATCGGCGAGATGATCGAGGACGTGCTGGAAGGCAAGCTGCGGCTGCCCGAGGTGGTGGCGCGGCGCACCGTGCGCAGCAAGGCGAGGCCCTTCGTGATCGAGCCGGAAGTGATCATCAACAACCAGTGGTCCGATCGCTACACCGTGATCGAGGTCTCCGGTCTCGACCGTCCCGGCCTGCTCTACGAATTGACCACCGCGATCTCCAAGCTCAACCTCAACATCGCCTCCGCGCATGTTGCGACCTTCGGCGAGCGCGCGCGTGACGTCTTCTACGTCACCGACCTCCTTGGCGCGCAGATCAACGCGCCGACGCGGCAGGCCGCGATCAAGAGCGCGTTGACGCATGTGATGGCGGGCGAGAAGGCGGTCCAGCCGGCGGCGTGAAGGTCGCGCCTGTTCTCTCCACGTGCCATTCCGGGCTCGCCGCTTGTGCGCCGCCCCGGAATGACGAGCGAAGAAAGAGGCGCCTCGCCAACTACACCCCCACCCCCTCATGCCTCAGCAGCCAGCGTTTGCGCTCGAGGCCACCGCCGTATTTCACCAGCGAACCGTCAGCGCCGATCAGGCGGTGACAGGGCAGCACGACGCTGATCGGATTGGAACCGTTGGCGTGACCGACGGCGCGCACCGCCTTGGGCATGTCGAGCCTAGCGGCCAGCGCGCCATAGCTCAGCGTCGTGCCGACAGGAATTGTCGCAAGCGCTGTCCACACCTTGCGCTGGAACGGCGTGCCGGCGACGCGCCATTTGATCGATTTCAGCCGGACGAGATCACCGCCGAAATAAGCCGACAGGGCCGATCGCATCTCGACAGGCGCGCGCCGCGCACGCAGATCGACCGCACCATGATGCAGGCGCAGCAGCTCGTGCATTCGGTGCTCGTAATCGTCCCAGTCGAGCGCGCGCAGCGTGCCTTCTGCATCCGTGACGAGCAGAGCGACCCCGATCGGCGTCTTCAGGCGATCGAAGCCAAACGATTCCGGGTTTTGCGACGCAGCCGTCATGATTAGCTCGGCGAAGAATGGACCGACACAGACTGTCGCGACACGCCCGCGAACGCCACCCGAAAGCTGACACGCCTTGCGCCCTGGCGAGGCTTCCTCCACAATTCCAGGCAGCGATGGCGGCCGCTCGAACAGGCGGAAACAGACCATCGACAGATAATTCCGTGAGGAGGAAGATTCCGGATGAACAATCGCCCAGCCCATTTGGCCGCCACCGCGGCCTTCGCCCTTGCGCTCGCGGCCTCGCCGGCGCTCGCGCAGAAGAAATACGATCCCGGTGCGAGCGACAGCGAGATCAAGATCGGTCAGACCAACCCTTTCAGCGGGCCAGCCTCCGCCTATGCCACGATCGGCAAGACTCAGGCGGCCTATATGAAGATGATCAACGATCAGGGCGGCGTGAACGGCCGCAAGATCAATCTGATCCAGTATGACGACGCCTATAGCCCGCCGAAGGCGGTCGAGCAGGTCCGCAAGCTGGTCGAGAGCGACGAGGTGCTGCTCACCTTCCAGCTTCTCGGGACGCCCTCGAATGCGGCCGTGCAGAAATATCTCAATTCCAAGAAGGTGCCGCAGCTCTTTGCCGCCACTGGCGCGTCGCGGTTCACCGATCCCAAGAACTTCCCGTGGACGATGGGATACAATCCCAACTACTTCGTCGAAGGCCGCATCTACGGCCAATACATCATCAAGAACCATCCGAACGCCAAGATCGGCATCCTCTATCAGAACGACGATCTCGGCAAAGACTATCTGAACGGCATCAAGGCCGGCCTCGGCGACAAGGCCGCAAAGATGATCGTGGCGGAAGCGTCTTACGAAGTCTCGGATCCGACCATCGATTCGCAGATCCTCAAGATCAAGGACGCGGGCGCGGATCTCTTTTTCAGTGCGACGACGCCCAAGCAGGCGGCGCAGGCGATCAAGAAGATCGCCGAGCTCGACTGGCATCCGGTTCACATCCTCGACATCAACTCCGTATCGGTCGGCGCGGTGATGAAGCCGGCGGGGCTCGAAGCTTCCAAGGGCGTGATCAGCGTGAATTACGGCAAGGATCCGCTCGATCCGACCTGGAAGGACGATCCAGGCATGAAGAAGTATTTCGAGTTCATGGCAAAGTACTATCCCGAAGGCGACAAGGACTCGCTCTTCAACGCCTACGGCTACTCGACGTCTCAATTGATGGTCTACGTGCTGCAGAAGTGCGGCGACGACCTGACGCGTGAGAACGTCATGAAGCAGGCGACCAGCCTGAAGGACGTCAAGCTCGACCTTGCACTGCCAGGCATTGTCGCCAACACCTCGCCGACCGACTACCGCGTCAACAAGCAGCTTCAGATGATGAAGTTCAACGGCGAGCGCTGGGAGCTGTTCGGCCCGATCCTGGAGGATGCAGGCCCGGCGGGTTAGTCAGGAAAAGACCGGACGAAAAAGGTCATGCCCGGGCAGAAGCGCGTCTTCGCGCTGGATGTCCCGGGCATCCACGTTCCTGAGCCGAGAAAAGACGTGGATGGCCGGGGCAAGCCCGGCCATGACGCCATGAGAGACCGAGTGTCACTCCGGCACCTCGCCGAAATTCTTTCCGATCGGCAGCACGGCATGGCGGATCAGGCGGGAGTCCTCGACCGCCGCTTGCCGGTGTTTCACCGCTTCGCGATAGACGGGGTCGCGGATCATCTCGACGAAGGCGGCGACGCTTGGATATTCGGCGATGAAGCAGTGGTCCCAGCGTTCCTGCTGCGGACCGATCAGCATTATCTCGAACCTGCCCTGCCAGACGATGCGGCCACCGAGGCGCGTGAACACCGGGCCGCTTTCGCGACCATAGGCCGCATAGGCCTCGGCGCCGGTCGCTTTGCGGCCGTCGGGATAGGCCGCCTCCTTGCGCAAGCGAACCAGATTGAGCATGTGGATCGGACCCGGGCGGTCGTTCTCCCGGAATTGCGCGAAAACCTCCTTGGTCGGATCGATATGGCCCATGGGTGCTCCCTTTCGTTGATGGCTCGATCCTAGCTTTGCCGCGCCTCTCGCGGAACCACCGGCACGCGGCCGCCGCACCTCCTAATCCCGCGTTAAGCTTTGCGTAACCGGGCCTTAAACAGCCACAGCTAGCGTGCGGTGGGACGGACTGACCGGGCGTTTGTGGATGGCGTGGGGAAAGAAAAAAGGCGGGCGCAAGGAGCCACTGTTTGGCTTGCCCGCAGCGCTGGCCGATTTGCGCCTGACGCCTGCCGATCGCATCCCGAACGCCTCGGACGACAAGCCGAAAAAGGACAAGGCCAAGCGCAAGAGCGACGATGCCGATGACGAGCCCCCGCGCGAAAGGAAGGCGCCCGTGAGCCGCAGTGGCGCAAAACGAAGGTCGAAGTCGAAGATCGGCTTTGGCATCGGCCGTCTGTTCTACTGGGGCGCGGTGCTCGGCCTGTGGGGCGTGATCGCCGTGATCGGCGTCGTGATCTGGGTCGGCGCCCATCTGCCGCCGATTCAATCGCTGGAAATTCCAAAGCGCCCTCCGACGATCCAGATCGTCGGCATGGACGGCAGCGTGCTGGCGCAACGCGGCGAGATGGCCGGCGCCAATGTGGCGCTGAAGGATCTGCCGCCGTATTTGCCGAAGGCCTTCATCGCCATCGAGGACCGCCGCTTCTATTCGCATTTCGGCATCGACCCGGTCGGCATCCTGCGCGCCCTGGTCACCAACGTGGTTCATCGCGGCGTATCGCAGGGCGGCTCGACGTTGACGCAGCAGCTTGCCAAGAACCTGTTCCTGACGCAGGAGCGCACCATGCAGCGCAAGCTGCAGGAGGCCGAGCTTGCGATCTGGCTGGAGCGCAAGCACTCCAAGAACGAGATTCTGGAACTCTACCTCAACCGCGTCTATTTCGGCTCCGGCGCCTATGGTGTCGAGGCCGCCGCGCAGAAATATTTCGGCAAGTCGGCCAGGAACGTGACGGTTGCGGAGGCCGCGATGCTCGCGGGCCTCGTCAAATCGCCCTCGCGCCTCGCGCCCAACCGCAATCCCGAAGGCGCGGAAGCGCGCGCGCAGGTCGTGCTCGCCGCCATGGCGGAGGCCAAATTCATCACCGAAGCGCAGGCGCAGGCCTCGATCGGCCATCCCTCCTACAACGTGAAGCCGGCCGGCGCCGGCACCGTGAACTACGTCGCCGACTGGATCGGCGAGGTCCTGGACGATCTCGTCGGCCAGATCGACCAGAGCATCACGGTCGAGACCACGATCGATCCAAAGCTGCAGAGCGTCGCGGAAGCCGCCATCATCGACGAGCTCGCGGCGAAAAGCGTGAAGTTCAACGTCAGCCAGGGCGCGCTGGTCGCGATGACGCCTGACGGCGCCGTGCGTGCCTTGGTCGGCGGGCGGAACTATTCCGAGAGTCAATACAATCGCGCAGTGACCGCCAAGCGCCAGCCGGGCTCCTCGTTCAAGCCGTTCGTCTACCTGACCGCGCTGGAGCAGGGGCTGACGCCCGACACGATCCGCCAGGACGCGCCGATCGAGGTCAAGGGCTGGAAGCCTGAGAACTACACCCACGAGTATTTCGGGGCGGTGACGCTGACCCAGGCGCTCGCGATGTCGCTCAACACGGTCGCAATTCGCCTCGGCCTCGAAGTCGGGCCGAAGAACGTGGTGCGCACCGCGCACCGGCTCGGCATCTCCTCGAAGCTTGAGCCCAACGCCTCGATCGCACTCGGCACCTCCGAAGTCTCGGTCGTCGAGCTGGTCGGCGCCTATGCGCCGTTCGCCAATGGCGGCCTCGCTGTGTCGCCGCATGTGGTGACGAAGATCAAGACGATAGAAGGCGGCAAGTTGCTCTACATGCGCCAGCCCGACGAGCGCAACCAGGTGATCGAGCCGCGCTACGTGGCGATGATGAACACGATGATGCGGGAAACGCTGATCTCCGGCACCGCCAAGAAGGCGGAGATCCCGGGCTGGATGGCCGCCGGCAAGACCGGCACCAGCCAGGATTACCGCGACGCCTGGTTCATCGGCTACACCGCCAACCTCGTCACCGGTGTCTGGCTCGGCAATGACGACAGCTCGCCGACCAAGAAGGCGACCGGTGGTGGCCTGCCGGTGGAAGTCTGGTCGCGCTTCATGCGCACCGCGCACGAAGGCGTGCCGGTAGCGGCCTTGCCGAATTCGCAAGCCGGCTGGGGCCTGTCGAACCTCGCGCAGGCGGCCTCGCAGGTCTCCGCACCGACGCCGTCCGCTGTTGTCAACAATAGCGGTACTCGCCCGCCAGCCACGCGCGCCAATGTGCGACCGGAGCCGGCCGCGGGGCTCGACGGCTGGCTGATGGACCGATTGTTTGGCGGGAACAGGTAGCCGCTAAAAGCGCTGTCAGGTTCGGCCTGAACAAAAAGCTCGAAAACAACCCCATGCACAGTAGCCGGTGAGAGCCGGCGCGACGCGCGGTGGATTTTGCGAGGTCATTGATGCGGCGGACGAAGCAGACGTCGCGACGCGACTTCACTTGCCATTCCCCGCGTAGGCCGTCGCCTCATTCGGGTCATTGCCCGCGAAAGCGGCAATCCAGTACGCCGCGGCTTCTCCGTATTCTTCACCGCCTCTGGAATACTTGATCGTCCACTCCAGTGCGCAATTGCGCACAAGGCGGGCGATGACGGCTTCGGATACGGCCGACGGCTTACAGCCTGGCTAGCAAGAGAGGGCCTTAATCCTCGATCCCGTAGCGATGCAGGTCGTTGCCGTGCGTATCGAGCCACTTCTTGGCGCGCTCGACCGAGGGGCAGATCTTCGCGCAGACGCGCCAGAACCGCGGCGAGTGGTTCATCTCGACGAGATGGGCGACCTCGTGGGCTGCGAGATAGTCCAGCACGTAAGGCGGCGCGAGGATCAGACGCCAGGAGAACGATAGCGAGCCGGCGGAGGTGCAGGAGCCCCAGCGGCTCGACTGATCGCGGATCGAGAGCCGCCTGACGCGAACGCCGAGTTCGGCGGCATAGGCTTCCGCCGAGCGTTGCAAATCGTGGCGCGCCTCGCGCTTGAGGAAGTCGTGGACACGGCGATCGACGTGATCGACACCGCCGGCAACGCAGATGATGCGCTCGCCGCTATCGCGCGTCTCGGTCCACACCGTGCCGCGTACGCCGGCGCGATGCACGATCCGGTGCGGGAGGCCACGAAGCGGTATCACAGTGCCCGCCTGGAACGGTGCGGCCTTCGGCAAGCGGCCAAGGCGCGCGGCAATCCATGCACCGTGACGCTGCGCAAAGTCTTTTGCCTCTGCGAGCGTGCCGCGCGGCGGCATGGTGAGGATCGCTTCGCGATCACTCGGATGAATGCGAAGCGTATAGCGCCGCGCGCGACGGTGTCGGCGCAGCCTTATCGCGAAAAATTGCGATCCGTGGTGGATCACAAAGGTCTTGGGTTCGTGAGGCCGCCGATAAAGGAGCGCGCGAGTGGCCATGTCTGTCAGTCCGGGGAGCAGGAGTTCGCCCGGATTCTGCCATAACCGCCGCCACGGAAAGCGCTCGGCGCAAAAACAAATCATTTGCCCAATATACAGGGGTTGGCAGCCCGGGAGCCCCTACAGACTGGGGTTGGAACCGGTTTTTTTCGCCCCCGCCAGGTGCATGATGGGGCCCCAAAGTCTGAGGCCCCGCTCACTCCTACAAAACTACCTAATTACCGCGAATCTGGCGGGAACCCGGCCCCTTCGAAGCGCCGTACCATGCGCGGGAAACCCGAAAAAGCGGCCTATTCGGCCGCCAACGCCAGTGAAGCCTTCGGATTCGCCGCCGAAATCATGAAATCGTGGATGCGTGGCACGATTTCCGACTTGAAGCGCGATCCATTGAACACGCCGTAATGTCCGACGCCCTTCTGCACGTAGTGCACGCGGCGATGATCGGGGATCGAGCTGCACAAACCGTGAGTCGCTTCGGTCTGACCGAGACCGGAGATGTCGTCGTTCTCGCCTTCCACCGTCATCAGCGCAACGCGCGTGATCTTGGTGGGGTCAACCCGCGTACCGCGGTGGGTCATCTCACCCTTCGGCAGCGCATGCTTGACGAACACGGTGTCGACCGTCTGCAGATAATACTCCGCGGTCAGGTCCATGACCGCGAGGTATTCGTCGTAGAAGTCACGGTGCTTGTCGACGAGATCGCCGTCGCCCTTCACCAGATTGGCAAACAGCTGCTTGTGCGCATCCATGTGCCGGTCGAGATTCATGCTGATGAAGCCGTTGAGCTGCAAAAAGCCCGGATAGACGTCGCGCATCATGCCCGGATGCGGGAACGGCACCTTGGTGATGACGTGGTTGCGGAACCAGTCGATGCCGCGCTCCTCGGCAACCTTGTTCACCGCGGTCGGATTGCGGCGGGTGTCGATCGGGCCGCCCATCAGCGTCATCGAGGTCGGCACGAACGGGTCGCGCCGCGCTTCCATGATCGAGACGGCCGCGACGACGGGCACCGAAGGCTGGCACACCGCCATCACATGGGTGTTGCCGCCGAGCACATGCAGCATCTCGATGACGTAGTCGATGTAGTCGTCGAGATCGAAGCGGCCTTCGCTCAATGGGACCATGCGCGCGTCGGCCCAATCGGTGATGTAGACCTCATGCGCCGGCAGCAGGGCCTCGACCGTGCCACGAAGCAGCGTCGCGTAGTGGCCGGACATCGGCGCCACGATCAGCACGCGCGGCTGCGGGCTGCGCAGCGGACGGGTGAACTTGCGATCGAAATAGAGCAGCCGGCAAAACGGTTTTTCCCAGACCGGGCGGACCTCGACGGGGACGCGGATGCCGTTGACCTCGGTGTCGTCGAGGCCCCATTCCGGCTTGCCGTAGCGGCGCGTCGTGCGCTCGAACAATTCGCAGGCCGCGGCCAGCGACTTGCCGACATCGGTGTGCGACCACGGATTCAGGGGATTCTGAAACAAGATCTTGGTGGCGTCGGTGACTGCGCGCGCTGGATTGAGAGAGGCGTGCGCCATCTCATACATCCAGTACATCGGCGTCGTTAAGACCGGACTGCCTTCGGCCACCAGGGGCGGTGCGCCGCCAAACTCACCAATAGGCATATCGTATATCCTCTCGCATCGCAGCATACTGCCGAATGCGTAATATTGCGTCAATGCATGGTTCCGTACATGTACGGGCTCTCCGTCGCAAAAACGAGCCTGAATCCACGGGAAAGTGAAGCTACTCGCCGCTGGACAGCAGCGAGCCGTGCTTCTTGGCGCTGCGCAAAAGGGCAAGGAATGCCCAGAAAGATGCCGCCAGAAGGCCAGCATTGATGGCGAGCGCATATAGCATCAGGTCGGCCCGGAAGCTGTGGTCGATCAGCAGCGCCCGCATGCCCTCGAATACGTAGGTCGGCGGCAGCGTCCAGGCGACGACTTGCAGCCAGGGCGGCAGCACGCTGACCGGATAGTAGATGCAGGCGAGCGGCATGATCGCGAACATCAAGGTCCAGACGATGCTTTCGGCCCCGAGCCCGTTCCGCAACACCAGGCCGGAAACGAAGATGCCGACCGCCCAGCTCGTGAAGATCAGATTGCAGAAGAAGGCGATCAGCGGCAGGCCGAGGCTGTAGACGTTGAAGTGAAACAGAAACAGCGCGAGCAGCGTCATCGGGATGACGCCGATCGCGAGGCGAATCAGGCTCATGACCATAAGTGCGAGCAGGAACTCGATCGGCTTGAGCGGGCTCATCATGAGATTGCCGATGTTGCGCGCCCACATCTCCTCCAGGAACGAGATGGAGAAGCCGAGCTGGCCCCGGAACAGGATGTCCCAGAGGATGACGGCACCGATCAGCGTGCCGCCGGCCCGCGCGAAGAAATTGGCGTTTTGCGCGACATAGAGCTGGATGAAGCCCCAGGTGATGACCTGGAGCGCCGGCCAGTAGAGCAGCTCCAGAAGCCGCGGCCAGGACGACATCAACAGGTACCAGTAGCGCAGGATCATCGCATTGATGCGATGCATCGCCAGGCCGCGATGGAGCGCGAGCTCGCTCATCGCACCGTCTCCCGCGCCGCTCCGTTGCTACGGCCGCGCGCGACGTCCAGAAACACATCTTCCAGAGTGTCGCGGTTGTAGCGGGCCATGATGGCGTCGGGCGTATCGTCGTCCTCGATGCGACCGCGCTTCATGATGATGACGCGGTCGCAGAGCCGCTCGACCTCGAGCATGTTGTGCGAGGCGAGCAGGATGGTGGCATTGTGGGCCTTGCGGTAGGCCTCGAGATGCGACCGCACCCAATCGGCCGTGTCAGGGTCGAGCGAGGCCGTCGGCTCGTCCAGCAGCAGCAGCTCGGGCTGGTTGATCAGAGCCTTCGCAAGCGCAACGCGGGTTTTCTGCCCGGCCGAGAGCTTGCCGTTGGCCCGGTCGATGAATTCGTTGAGATCGAGATCGTCGGCAAGCTGCGCGATGCGACCGGACAGATCCTTCACCGCATAGAGCTTGCCGAAAATCGTCAGATTCTGCCGCACCGTGAGCCGCATCGGCATGTCGACATAGGGGCTTTCGAAATTCATCCGCCCGAGCACATCGGCGCTCTGCTCGGGCATCCGATGCCCGAGCACCCGCACACGGCCGGAGGTCGCCAGCACCAGGCCCATGATGATCGCGATCGTCGTGGTCTTGCCGGCGCCGTTGCCGCCGAGCAGACCCGTGATGCTGCCGCGCGGAAGCGTAAAGGAAATGTCGTCGACCGCACGGGTCTGCTTGTAGACCTTGACGAGATGGTCGACCTCGATCGCCGCGGACAGGGTGCCGTCCGCGACAGTCGGCCGACTTGAAGCCTTGTCATTCTCGGTCATGCTGGGCGTTCTTCTGCTATTGCGGCGGCAAGCGCAAGACTTGTAACCAGACGGATTGTGTGAGCCACCCGCGTTTGTGACCTGAGAAGGCAGTGCCCAATTGGCCGATATAACTGAAATTGCCGCTTCCGAGTTTCGCCATTCGCGGCGGCATATCCGCCTGGATACGATCCTGCGGCTGCGCTGGCTTGCGGTGCTCGGCCAGCTCGCCGCCATCTTCATCGTGGCGCAGGGGCTGGAATTCAACGTTCCGATCATCCCCTGCGTCACCATCATCGGGCTGGCGGCGGCGCTCAACCTCGCCCTGCAAATGGCGGTCAATCCGATGCAGCGGCTGGAGGGCGTCCATGCGGCCGCACTGCTGGCGCTGAACATCGTGGAATTGGCTGGCCTCTTGTTCTTCACCGGCGGATTGGAGAACCCGTTCTCATTCCTGTTCCTGGCCCCAGTCCTGATCTCCGCGACCGCGCTGCCGGCCAGGCTCACCTTCGGCCTCGGCCTGCTGGCGGTCGCCTGCGCCTCGATATTGGTCTTCTTTCATCTGCCGCTGCCCTGGGACAGCGACGATCCCCTGGTGCTGCCGCCGATCTATCTGGTCGGCGTCTGGCTTTCGATCGTGCTCGCGATCGGCGTCACCAGCCTCTACTCCTTCCAGGTGACGGAAGAGGCGCGCAAGCTCGCCGACGCGCTCGCCGCGACCGAGCTGGTGCTGACGCGCGAGCAACATCTGACCCAGCTCGACGGGCTTGCGGCCGCGGCCGCGCATGAGCTCGGCACACCGCTGGCAACCATCTTCCTGATCTCGCGCGAATTGGAGAAGACGGTGAAGGACGCAAGCTTCGCCGCCGATCTGAAAACCCTGCGCGAGCAGACGCAGCGTTGCCGCGACATCCTGAGCAAGATCACCCAGCTCTCCTCCACCGGCGCGCCGTTCGACCGCATGAAGCTGTCGGAGCTGATCGAGGAGGTCGTGGCGCCACACCGCGATTTCGGTGTTGCCATCAAGGTGCGGATCGCGGTGGCGGCGGCCACGGAACCGGTCGGCTCGCGCAATCCTGCGATTCTCTATGGCGTCGGCAATATTGTCGAAAATGCCGTCGATTTCGCTCATACGACCGTCGAGGTCAATGCGTGGTGGAACAACGATACCATCGAGATCTTGATCTCCGACGACGGCCCCGGCATTCCGCCCGATCTCTTGAACCGGATCGGCGAGCCCTATCTGTCGCGGCGGCGCTTGCAGGACGACGGCGGAGGCGAGCGTCGCGGCCTGGGGCTTGGGGTGTTCATCGCACGCACGCTCCTGGAGCGCACGGGTGCCAAGGTCTCGTTTACCAATCGGACGTTCCCCGAGCATGGCGCCGTGGTGCAGATCGTGTGGCCGCGCGAGCGTTTTGAGGCTACCGAGACGGCCGAAGAAACAATAGGATAGACCGCGACGTTGGGTCGCACTGCGCACGCCATCGACTTTCGACGACCTTGGCAGCGGCCGATTGCAACGCCATATCTTCCAGCGTTGGAGAGAGGACAAAACCTTGAACGCCATCGCCGAACTGAATGAACAGGCCGACCGCTCGCTCTTGATCGTCGAGGACGACAAGCCGTTCCTGGAGCGGCTGTCGCGCGCCATGGAGACGCGCGGCTTCACGGTAACCTCCTGCGATACCGTCTCGGATGGATTGGCAGAGATCGGCAAGGCCGCGCCAGCGTTCGCGGTGGTCGACTTGCGGCTCGGCGACGGCAACGGCCTCGACGTGGTCTCGGCGCTGAAGAAGAAGCGCCCCGATGCGCGCGCCATCGTGCTCACCGGCTATGGCAACATCGCCACCGCGGTGACGGCCGTGAAGATGGGCGCGATCGACTATCTCTCGAAACCGGCCGACGCCGACGACGTCGTCGCTGCCCTGCTGTCGACCGGCACTGAAAAGTCCGAGCTGCCGGCGAACCCGATGTCGGCCGACCGCGTGCGCTGGGAGCACATCCAGCGCATCTACGAGATGTGCAACCGCAACGTCTCGGAAACCGCGCGCCGCCTCAACATGCATCGACGCACATTGCAGCGAATTCTGGCCAAGCGCGCGCCGCGGTAGGTCCGCATGTTGTAGGGTGGGCAAAGGCGCAGAGCGCCGTGCCCACCTCTTCTGCTTCATCTTCGGTGGCATGAGCGGTGGGCACGCTTCGCTTTGCCCACCCTACAAATCGCCGCGCCCTACTCCCAAAACTCCGCGTGGCCCTGCGGATCGACCAGACGGTTGATCCGGAGCGCGGCGGCCATGGCAAAGCGCACCGTCATCTGCTTGCGGGTGGGGGCCGGCAGCTTGTGCTCGGGCGCATCGCAGTGGAGATGCGCGCCATAGGCGTCCGCGATGATCAGGCCGGTGCCTTCCGGAAAGATCTCGCAAGGCAACTCCTGCGTGAAGGCGAAGAACAGCCGGTCGCAATGGGCGCGGTACTCGTGCCATTTCTGATCGCTGCGCAGATCCTCAACCGACGATTTGATCTCGACGATCCAGATCTCGCCGCGCTCGTTCAGCGCGACGAGATCGGCACGGCGGCCCGACGGCAGCGGCAGTTCGCTGATGCAGGAGAAGCGGAGCGATCGCAACAGCCGTGCCGTGCCGCGCGCGACTGCAAGCGCGGTCTCGGACTGGCGGCCGTCAGGCGGCGGCACGAGCGCGATGTGGCGGGCGGTGTTGTCCATGGGGTGAGTTTAGCCGATTCCGCTCGCTGCGCACACCATTCGATGGAAACGAGCTGCATCCCATTCTCAACCGTCGTCCCGGCGAAGGCCGGGACGACACTGAGTGTGAGGCGGGAACCTCGCCTCTCGCCGACACTTATCACGCAGCCACTCACCGCCGTGCGGACCAGCGAGGCTGCCCCGACATGATCGACGACCTCTGGTACAAGAACGGCGTCATCTACTGCCTGTCTGTCGCCACCTACATGGATGCCAATGGCGACGGCGTCGGCGACTTCAAGGGGCTGTTGCGGCGGCTTGACTACCTGCACGGCCTCGGCATTACCGCGATCTGGCTGATGCCGTTTCAGCCGTCGCCCGGCCTCGATGCCGGCTACGACATATCGGACTATTACGGCGTCGATCCGCGCTACGGCACGCTCGGCGACTTCGTCGAATTCGCTCATGGCTGCAAGCAGCGCGGCATCCGCATCATCATCGACCTCGTCGTCAACCACACTTCGGACCAGCATCCCTGGTTCAAGGACGCGCGCCGCTCGAAGGACTCGCCCCATCGCGACTGGTATGTGTGGTCCGACAAAAAGCCCGCGAACGCCGGCAAGGGCGTCGTGTTTCCCGGCGTGCAGAAATCGACCTGGACGCGCGACAAGGAAGCCGGCGCCTGGTACTTCCATCGCTTCTACGATTTCCAGCCCGATCTCAACACCTCGAACCCGCGCGTGCAGGCCGAGCTTCTGAAGATCATGGGCTTCTGGATCCAGCTCGGCGTCTCCGGTTTCCGGATGGATGCCGTGCCGTTCGTGATCGCCACCAAGGGGCCGAAGGTCAAGACGCCGACGGAGCAGTACGACATGCTGCGATCGTTCCGCGAATTCCTGCAATGGCGCGAGGGCGACGCGATCATCCTCGCCGAAGCCAATGTGCTTCCCAAGACCGACATGGAGTATTTCGGCCGTGATGGCGACCGCATGCACATGATGTTCAACTTCCACGTCAACCAGCACCTGTTCTATGCGCTGGCCTCGGCCGACTCGCGCGCACTCGCCGAGTCGCTGAAGGCGACCAAGCCGCGGCCGGCCTCCGCCCAATGGGGCATGTTCTTGCGGAATCATGACGAGCTCGATCTCGGACGGCTAACCAAAGCGCAGCGGGACCTCGTGTTCAAATGCTTCGGGCCGGACAAGGACATGCAGCTCTACGATCGCGGCATCCGCCGGCGGCTGGCGCCGATGCTCGGCGGCGACCGCCGCAGGCTCGAGCTTGCCTACAGCCTGATGTGCACGCTGCCGGGAACGCCAGTGATCCGCTATGGCGACGAGATCGCAATGGGCGACGACCTGGCGCTGCCCGAACGCAATTGCGCACGCACGCCGATGCAATGGTCGACCGAGCCGCACGGCGGCTTCACCGACAGCGACAAGCCGGTCTCGCCGGTCATCGACAAGGGACCGTATGGCTTCGGGCACGTCAACGTCGCCAAGCAGCGGCGCGATCCGAACTCGATGCTGAACTGGACCGAGCGCATCATCCGCATGCGGAAGGAAGTGCCGGAGGTCGGCTGGGGCGACTTCGAGATCATCGCCGTGCAGGACCCGGCGATCTTCATCATCCGCTATGACTGGCGCAACAATTCGGTGCTGTTCGTGCACAATCTCGACGAAAAGCCACGCGAGATCGCGTTCTCGACGAAGCTGCCCGAAGGCCATGGAACGCTGCTGATCAATCTCCTGGCGGAAGATCACAGCCGCGCCGACAAGCGCGGCCAGCACCGCGTCGTGCTCGAACCCTACGGCTATCGCTGGTACCGCGTCGGCGGGCTCGATTACCTCTTGAAGCGCAGCGATATCGACACCAAGGCGATGCGGAAGAATGCGCGGGGGAAGTGACGCCCCTTCCCCCACGTCGGCCCGATGAAGGCCAGGCGAAGGCCGGGACGACGATCAGGATCGCCCCGGCAAGATCACCACGCCTTCATTGCCGCGCAAGTCGAGCACGCCCTCGAGCTCTTCGCCCTCGCGGTCGAGAAAGGTGGAGAGCAGGATCTCGCTGCCGAAGCGGATGGCGCTGGTGGTGACGGCGACGGGGTCGGGGCCGAGATTGAGCACGACGACCAGCGCCTCGCCGCCCGCCTGCCGGCGATAGATCAAGAGGTCGCCTTGCGCGGCGATCGGATGATAATCGCCGGCGACCAGTTGCGGGTGCGCCTTCCGCAAGATGATCAGGCGCTTGTAGAGATTGAGGATCGATAACCTGTCGGCTTCGAGATTGGCCACGTTCTCATGAACGTGGATCTCCGGCAGCGGCAGCCACGGCGCAACTTGAGAGAAACCGCCGAAGCTCGAGGAATCCCATTGCATCGGGGTGCGGCAGCCGTCGCGGCCGACGCCGATGCCGGGCACGTTCTTCTCGAAGGGATCGCGGACGTCCTCGGGTGCGATCGCGACCTGGCTCATTCCGATCTCGTCGCCGTAATAGAGCGTCGGCGTACCGCGCAGCGTCAGCAGCAGCATGGCGGCGACCCGCGCCTGCTCCGGCCCGACGCGGCTTGCGACGCGCGGCCGGTCGTGATTGCCGAGCACCCAGTTCGGCCAGGCACCCTTCGGCAGCGCCTTCTCGTAGTCCTCGATGATCTTTTCGATCGAGCGTGCGCTCCAGAAGGTCGAGAGCAGCGCGAAATTGAACGGCATCTGCGCGCCGGTGAGATCGTTGCCGTAATAGGCCATCAGACGATGCAGCGGCAGATAGATTTCGCCGATCAAGACGCGCGCGCCAAAGGCGTCCGTGACGCGCCGCATCTCGGCGATCACATCGTGCACCTCGGGCTGGTCGGTCGAATATTGCGTGAGGATTTTTTCATTCGGCGGCCGGCCCTCGACATAGTACGGGTTCGGCGGGTTGTCGCGGAAGTCCGCGTCCTTGATCAGGTGCCAGATGACGTCGACGCGAAAGCCGTCGACGCCCGTCTCCAGCCAGAACCGCATCACGCCATACATCGCCTCGCGGACGTCAGGGTTGCGCCAGTTGAGGTCCGGCTGCTGGGCGAGGAAGGCATGGTAGTAATATTGACCGCTCGCCTCGTCATATTGCCACGCGCTGCCACCGAACTCGGACAGCCAGTTGTTCGGCGGCCCGCCGCCCGCGCCCGGATCGCGCCAGATGAACCAGTCGCGCTTGGGGTTATCGCGCGAGGAGCGGCTGGCGATGAACCAGGGATGCTGGTCGGAGGTGTGGTTCGGCACGAGATCCAGGATCAGCTTCAACCCGCTCTCATGCGTGGCCTTAAGCAGCGCATCGAAATCCTCCATGGTGCCGAACAGGGGATCGATGCCGGTGTAATCGGAAATGTCGTAGCCGAAATCGGCCATCGGCGAGCGGTAGACCGGCGACAGCCAGATGGCATCGACGCCAAGCGATTTCACGTAAGGAAGGCGCTTGAGGATGCCGGCGAGATCGCCGACCCCGTCGCCGTCAGTGTCCTGAAACGAGCGCGGGTAGATCTGATAAAAGATGCCGTCGCGCCACCAGTTTTCGTCGTTCTCGGCCATGCTGGAATCGCCACCTTCGAAATCTGCCTCGCGCCAAGCAACGCGCTGGCAACGCTGGGGTTCAGACCAGCAGGCCTTTGAGACCGCCGTGTGACGGCGGAAGCGCCTGTTCCCGCATCCGGAATGCCGAATCTTTTGCTTGGCGGGCCGCCAAAAATCGGCAATGTGAGGCCATGACCGAGCAAACCGAACAATCCCAGGCGGCGAAAGCGGGCGCAATCATCGTTCCCGTGACGCTGTTCGAGCAGAACTGCACCATCATCTGGGACGAGCCCAGCAAGAAGGCCGTGGTGATCGATCCCGGCGGGGACGTTCCAAAAATCCTGGACGCGATCAGCCAGACCGGCGTGACCGTGGAGAAGATCTGGCTGACGCACGGCCATATCGATCACGTCGGCGGTGCCGCCGACCTGCGCGACGCACTGAAGGTGCCGATCGAAGGGCCGCACGTCGCCGACAAGTTCCTGCTCGACAATGTGGTCGAGAGCGGCGCGCGCTTCGGCATGAGCGGCGTGCGCAATTTCGCGCCGGACCGCTGGCTGGAGGAAGGCGACACCGTCTCGATCGGCGATCTCTCCTTCGACATCCTGCACTGCCCGGGCCACTCACCCGGCAGCGTCGTCTTCTTCAACAAGGAGCTGCGCTTTGCCCATGTCGGCGACGTCCTGTTCGCAGGTTCGGTCGGCCGCACCGACCTGCCCGGCGGCAGTCACGCGACGCTGATCAACTCGATCAAGACGAAACTCCTGCCGCTCGGCGACGACGTCGGCTTCATCTGCGGCCATGGCGCGGGCTCGCGCATCGGCCATGAGCGGATGACGAACCCGTTCATCACCGGGGAGATGTAGCTTTACTGCGTCACGAGCACACGCCCTCATCCTGAGGAGCCCGCGATAAGCGGGCGTCTCGAACGATAGCCGCGCGTGAGAGACGGGCCTTCATGGTTCGAGACGCGCGTTCCGCGCTCCTCACCATGAAGGTCCTGCGACGCAGCGAGTTTTAGGCTGCCCTACTCCGCGGCATCTGCGAGCGCCGCCGGCTCGCTCAAATGCCGCTCGCCCCAATCGCGGATCGCCGCAATCACGGGCACGAAGCTCTTGCCCTTGCGGGTGAGGCGGTATTCGACCTTCGGCGGCACCACGCCAAAATCGCGGCGGTCGATCAGCCCGCTCTCGGTGAGCGCCTTCAATTCGCGGCTGAGCACCCGCGGGGTGATCTCGGCGCTGCCCGCGGCACCTCGGAGCAGGCCGCTCCTGATCTCGCCATAGCGGCGCGGGCCGTCCTTCAGGTCCCAGACAATCCGCAGCTTGTACTTGCCTGCGATCATCTTCTGGAAGGCTGCGACCGGGCAGCTCCGCAGGGCCGATCTCGCTTTCGCCATCTCGTCACCTCTCTGCGCTCACAGGAGGATAGGAGGGATGCCGAAAAAGTCCATACTATCAATTTTGTCCATACTTGCAGAACTGCTCACGAGGCGCAGATGATGACGCACACGACGAAGGGAGCGTCACATGAAGCACTTCATGATCACGTATCAGTTCAGGAACGGCACGACGGAGGCCTGGCACCAGGAGATCGGCCGCTTCATCAAGGCGATCAACGAGGATGCGGAGCTGAAGGGACGGATCGGCTATCGCTGCATGAAGAACCGCGACGACAACAGCTATCTCCACCTTGCCAGCGTCACCGACGATGCCGCGCAGAAGACCCTGCAATCGCGCGACTTCTTCAAGCACTATACCGAGATGACGCGAAAGGTCGCCGACGGCGAGGTGACGGTGACGCCGATCGAGCTGATCGATCAGACGGCGTAGCGCTGGTCGGATTGCTGCGCCAAAAACGCAAACATCGTCCCGGATCCGCGCTGCGCTTGTCCGGGACGACAGTTGGGATTGGTTCTACTTCATCAGGCCAGCGGCCGTCAGCGCGCGCGTGATGACGGCGCTGAGGTCGAGGCGACGCCTGGCCTTCTTGCCGGGCTTGGCCTTGAGCTTTGCATTTCCTTGCGGCTCGGCAACGGCGGTACGGATCGACCTTGCAAGATGCGGCGCGGGCGACAGGGCCGGCGCCGGCTTCGCCGCCGCGGTCGGCTTCTTCTCGGGCGCGGCGCTGCGGATCCATTCCGTCAGGCCGAAGAATTTTGCGATGTGATACGACGAAGAAATGCCCGCCTCGATCAGGAAGGCGCCTTCGATGCCGTAGCGATGATCGTTGTCGGCGACGCCGAGCGGCGTGCCGTGCGCCATGTCGGTGATGGCGAAGGATTCGACGATGGTCTCGCCGTCCGCATTCCACCAGGCCTGGCGTGGATAGCCGTCGACGACGGTTTCCGACATCGGCGTCAGCGGCAGGTCATGCAGGTCAAGCCACTGCTTGACGATCTCATCGGCATTGCCGGGATTGACGGTGCGGTCGGCGCTGCCGTGCCAAACCGAAATCTTGGGCCAGGGACCGCGATGGTCGGACGCCTTGCGCACGAGATCGCCGAGCTCGCGCGCAGGGCGCTCCGGCGAATGAAACATACCATCGAGAGCCTGACGCAGATTCGATGCCACACCGTAGGGCAGGCCCGCAATGATGGCGCCAGCCGCGAAAACCTCCGGATAGGTCGCAAGCATCACCGAGGTCATGCCGCCGCCGGCCGACAGGCCGGTGATGAAGATGCGCCGCGCGTCGATGCCGTGCGTCGAGACCATGTGCGCGATCATCTCGCGAATCGAGCGCGCCTCGCCGCTGTCGCGCGCAGTGTCTTCCGGACTGAACCAGTTGAAGCAGGTGTTGGCATTGTTGGCGAGCTGCTGCTGCGGCATCAACAGCGCGAAGCCGTAATGCTTTGCAAGCGTCGACCATCCGGCGCCGAGATCGTAACCAGCCGCGGTCTGGCCGCAACCATGCAGCACGACGACGAGTGCACGCACCTGCTGCAATTGCGCCGGTACGTACGCGAACATGCGCAGGTTTCCGGGATTAGAGCCGAATCCGGTGATCTCCGTCAGCGGACTGTGCTGGCCC